>DATKWG010000078.1:0-12383 GCA_035529675.1 Anaerolineae bacterium | reverse complement strand
CTGGCTGCCCAGGCCATTCATGATCTGACCTGTGGGGGTGCATGCGCCCAGCGCCGGCTTCCCAGGAAGTTGTCAGCCTCTCAGTCGGGGCGTGTCAAGGCCATTCTGCCCGTTGACGCCTTCGGTCAGCCAGCCGACATGGACCCCATCGTGGAGGTGGCTCGGCAGTACGGGTTGGTGGTCATCGAGGATTCCTGTGAAGCCATCGGTGCGGAATACAAGGGGCGAAAGGCTGGGATGCTCGGGGACGTCGGCGTTTTCGCCTTTTATCCGAATAAGCAGATGACGACCGGTGAGGGAGGCATGGTCGTCACCAACCGCGATGATTGGGAGGCCCTTTTCCGGAGCCTGCGCAACCAGGGGCGAGATGTTTTCGATGCCTGGCTCAATCACACGCGCCTGGGGTATAATTATCGCATGGACGAGATGAGCGCAGCGCTCGGGCTGGCCCAGTTGTGGCGGCTTGAAGAATTGCTGGCCAAGCGGGCGCAGGTTGCTCAGTGGTACAACCAGCGGCTCTCAGCCCACGAGCTGATTGAAGTGCCGCGCATCGTGCCCGAAACGACTCGGATGTCCCGGTTTGTCTACGTCGTTAGGATCAAACCTCCAGCCGACCGCAACCGCGTGACGGAGCAGTTGGAGGGGCGAGGGATCCCCAGCCGTCCCTATTTCACTCCCATCCACCTGCAGCCCTTCTACAGGGAGCAGTTTGGCTATCGTCAGGGCGACTTTCCCGTGACCGAGGAGCTTGGGGCGGTCACTCTTGCATTGCCTTTTTCCAGCATCATGGCTGAAGCAGAAGTGGAGCATGTGTGCCACCACCTGATTGACATCGTGGAGAGGAACTAGCAGACGGAGACGATTGTCGTTTGCTCATCTCTGTGGAAGTTGGGAGAAGCGAGTAGTCCATCATGAAAGCGAAACAGCAGTGAAAGCATCGCTCGGGAAGCCGTTTCGCTGGCGAGTGCGCTACTTGATGCTCATCGATTTGGGGTGCGTCCTTTTTGCATTGATCTCCAGCTTTGTCATTCGTTTTGAAGCTCCTATGGATGTTTGGCCCTACGTTCGACGCTACTGGACGCTTTTTGTGTTAGCCCCACTGATTCGCCTCCCGGTCTACTATGGTTTTCGACTGTATCGTCGGCTATGGCGTTACGCAAGCATTAAAGAACTCAAGATTATTGTGGTCGCCGGGGTTGTCGGCTCAGTGCTGATATTCGTTGTAAACTTTGGGCTGTTGCCAGTATTGGGCATCACTTATTGTCCCTCTCGCTCCATCTGGGTATTGGAAGGGACTCTGAGCACCGCTTTTCTGGGAGGCACGCGCTTCTTGTTGCGTTTGCTGCGAGAGAGCATGAGGGCGAATGATGTCGCCCGGCTACAGGCCCATGTCCAGACCCCCCGGCGGATTCTGATAGCTGGCGCAGGAGATGCGGGGGCTATGATCTTGAGCGAAATGCAACACAATCCGGGCCTGGGATTGCAGGCAGTTGGCTTTGTGGATGACGATCGAACCAAGCTGGCGATGCGTATTCGCGGTGTGCCGGTGTTGGGCACGCGGGAGGCGATACCTGCACTGGTAAGCAAGTATCACGTGGACGAGGTGATCATCGCTATGCCCACCGTGTCCGGCAAGGAGATCCGCCGTTTCAAGTCCATTTGCGACGTGGCGGGGGTGAAATCGAGGACTGTTCCGGGCATGTATGAATTGATCGGTGGCACGGTAAGCGTCAGCCAGATCAGGGACTTGAAGATCGAAGACTTGCTGCGCCGCGAGCCAGTTAGCATCGATAGGGCGCAGGTGGGGGCGTTGCTTCGGGGGAAGAGGGTTTTGGTCACCGGCGCCGGTGGCTCCATCGGCAGCGAGCTGTGTCGCCAGATTGCCCAGTGCCGACCCGAGAATCTGGTGCTGTTGGGTCACGGAGAGAACTCACTCTTTCACATTGGCAACGAGCTGCGCCGTTCATTCCCGGAGCTACCGATGCCTCTTGTGGTGGCGGATATTCGCGACCATCCTCGGCTGCAAGCAATCTTCCGACGCCACAGACCCGAGATCGTCTATCATGCCGCCGCGCACAAGCACGTTCCGCTCATGGAGGCCAATGTCGAGGATGCAGTGACCAACAACGTGCTGGGCACCCGGAATCTTGTTGAGCTGGCTGCGAGCAGTGGAGTGACCCACTTTGTGCTCATCTCTACCGACAAAGCGGTCAATCCCACCAGCGTGTTGGGCGCCTCCAAGCGCTTGGCCGAGCTGATCGTGCAAGATGTCGCCCGGCGGACGGGGAACTGTTTCGTCGGAGTACGCTTTGGGAATGTGTTGGGCTCGCGTGGGAGCGTGGTGCCCCTGTTCCAGGAACAGATCGCGCTCGGCGGGCCGCTGACTATCACACACCCCAAGATGCGACGCTATTTCATGACTATCCCCGAGGCGGTGCAATTGGTGCTTCAGGCGGCTGCGCTCGGCGAGGGTGGAGAAGTATTCGTCCTGGACATGGGCGAGCCGGTGAAAATCATGGACCTGGCCCGCGATCTCGTGGCGCTCTCTGGCCTGGAACTGGGCCGGGACATTGACATAGAGTTCGTCGGCCTGCGCCCTGGAGAGAAGCTACTTGAGGAACTCTTTTGTGATGATGAAGAGTACGCGCGCACCCAGCACGATAAGATATTCTTCTGTGACAATGGCCTACGACGAGGTGCCACTCTCCTGGATGAGCAGTGGCAGGCCCACCTGGAGGACTTGATCGCCGTAGCCCAAGCCGGTGATGTCGGCAAAACTCTGTCTCTGCTGCAAGAACTGGTGCCAGAATACGCTCCAACACAAGCGTGGCACCGCGACAAGCCGTCGGACCAACTCAAAGCGATCAGGGAGGCCTGAGCTACGGAGTGGCAGCTTCAAAGATGCCCGTCATGCGATCTGAAGCGCCTCGACATGGCATCAAGCGCCAAAACTACTGACCGCTGCTGTGGACGCATACTGAAAGGCTAAAGAGACCTGACTGCACGCTGGTCATGCTGAGTCTCCAACAGCTTGCGGCAGTCATTCTCTATCCTAGAGGCCCGGTCGAAAACCCAGGTCAGCCCACACCGGTGGGAGACGGGCGCCTCGTAGGACCCTTTGCATGCACAGAAGTGGAAGAGAAATGCCGTTTCCAGGCCCTTCTAGGCCGCAAAGTAGGTCGTCGTCCCATGGCGGGGGGCCAAACACCACTTCTCGACCGGGCTTCTAGTAATACTTCGTCACTTTGGCTTGAAGCCCGCGGAAGCTGGTCGTTGGGTACGGTTACAGGCCAAGTACCCCATACGGGGCCCAAGAAGTGGGCTCCAGAGCCATTGTGACATCCGTCCGGTGACACGCCCTTGCTACTGAGTGAGCATTCTAACGAAGTAGTACTAGGAAGCTGTTGCAGAATTCGGGGGACGCGCGTTTGCCGCCCCACCCGCGCTACCGTCGTATAGATTCTGTCTCAGTTGGTTGTGTTTGGCAGGGGCGCATCGTCGCAGATCCCGGCACAGCCGGGGCACATGCGCCCCCGCACCCAGCCATATTCTCCAACACTCTCGTACAGGAAAAGGGAGGCACGCGTTCGAGATGCGGATCCGTTTTCGGCCCGCTCTTTCGGTCTTGGCGCTTTTGGTGGCGCTGGCCGTGGCTCTGCCTGCCGGGATGGCTTGGCCCGGGTCTGGCTCGGCCCCCTCGCAGGCTGAGGAGAAGACGTTCCTTCCCTTGGTCGCCAGGCGTGCGCTGGCCAACGCGGTCTATACCGTGCGCCAGCGCTTTGGGATAGGGGTTGTACGCTCCAGTTCCTGGCCGGGGCTGCTCAGCGATTTCGACAACGTCGAGCAACTGGGCTTTGGCTGGTACACCGACTGGACCTACCAGACGTACCCCCAGCAGCCGCCAGGGATCGAGTTCGTGCAACTGGTGGCAGTTTACTCTGGGAGCAGCCCGCAAGGTGCGCGTGGCCTGAGCGCCTGGCAGCCCTTGAGCTGGCCGTCGAACTCGGCAGGGCTGCAGGCGGCCATCGAGGCCAATCCGGGCGCCCTCTGGGTCATCGGAAACGAGCCCGAGACCCGAGGCCAAGGAGAGCTTGCCCCCGAAGAGTACGCAGACATCTATCACGACGTCTACTACTTTGTCAAGAGCATCGACCCGACGGCTCGGGTCGCCATAGCCGGCGTGGTGATGCCCAGCCCACTGCGCCTGCAATGGCTCGACCGCTGCCTGGACCACTACGAGCAGACCTACGGGGGCGAGACCATGCCCATCGACGTGTGGAACATCCACATGCAGATACTGCAGGAGCATGAGTGCAGTTGGGGATGCGGTATACCGTACGGGCTCTTCGACCCTGATGATGGAGTGTGTACGGAAGGCAGGCCCTACGGAAGAGATGGCAACGAGCCGGATGTAGAACACCCGTACAGCGACAACTGTAGCGTGCCCATCTTCCAGCAACTGGTGACGGAGTTCTGCACCTGGCTCAACGAGAAGGGAGAGCGAGGCAAGCCAGTCATCATCACCGAGTATGGCGTACTCTTGCCCTCGGAGTACTTTAGCTGGAGCGGGACCCTGCCAGAAAGAATCGCAGATGGGGATAGGAAGGTAGTCGAGTTCATGCAGGGCACCTTCGACTATATGCTGCACACCACCGATCCTGTGCTGGGTTGGGCAGCCGACGGGGGCCGACTCACCCAGCGCTGGGCATGGTTCAGCCTCAACATGCCCCCGTGTCTGGAATACGACCCCAAGGACCCCGATTACTGCTTGGAGTTCGGCTACAATGGCTGGCTCTACGATTGGGAGGTAGCTGACGACCTCACCGAGTTCGGGGAAGCATACCGCGACTACATCCTGAGTCAGGCGACGCCCACGCCGACGCCACCCTAGGAAACTGTTGAAAAAGTCACCTTTTCGGATCGGCCAGCTTCGGATAGAATGGCATCCATCACAGGTCTGTACAGAGCGACGATGCTTGGGCGATGCAATCCACAGCGAAGTTTGCTTAGGGTTCCTTTCTGGGCACAAGGTTTGGTTCCAGAAGATTCCTTCTATACCCGGATGGGCCGGTTCTGGTCTCGGATAAGCAAAGACGAGGACCTGGCCGAGATGAAGGGACACCGGCTGGGGGCGATATTGCGGAAACTCCTGAATCCGCAGTTCGATGCGGCGCTGATCACGTATTGGACCGTCATCGAGGACTGACGCCGGGCACGCCCGTATGGTGCTGGCGAGACTTTCGGCTGACCTGAGTCGTGGTCGCCATCACGGCCCGGATCGGCGAGGGGAGCGGACAGCCCTAGTTTGGGCGGTCTATGGCAACCATACCCCTCGCGCAAAGGAGGCACCAACGCGAACGACGCTACCGCCAGCCCGGCCAGCTCCCTGGAGATGGCCGGCCATTTCCCCGGAGAGATCAGTCATCTTGATGCCCTGTGCGTCTGAACCTTCACAAGTAGTGGCGTTGTTGCCCAAACGCCGGTAACCGGGGAAACAGGAGGCTAAAGGCTGTACTGATTGGGCGCCAACAGGGGCGTGATCTTCGCCAACATAGGATGGAACTGAGTCACGCACGATTTTCGGTAGAACGCCGTCCCCTTTGTTTGCCCTGGAGCTTGGCCATGCCGGGACACGTCTACCAGTCTTCCCTGGTGGCGTTCATCTCATGTGCCACATGGCTTCACGGAGGACGTGTACCACCTAAGCCCGATCGACTCGTCTCGGGAACGGATCTTGAAGGGTTCGAACGATGATTAGATGGACCGACCTTCTCCGATCGGCACCCTGGGTCCTGGGGTTGGCCGTGCTGTTGGCCACCGTCAGCGAGGCTCATGAGGTCCGCCGTCGAAGGTCTGTCAGTCTGGGACAAGTTCTGTCTCAAGGAAGTTGTGGGGTTCTCCTGAATATCGGCATGAGTCTGCTCAGCGCGGGGTTGCTGCTCGCGGCGCGGGCTTGGCCAGGACGGGTCATCTGGGGTGGGATGAGCCTATTCTATGCCGGATGTCCCCTCTGGCACTGGCGGAAGTGTCTCCGCCAAGCAGAGCCACCACCTTCTTACCAAGCAGCGCGTTCGTCCCCGACGGCTTCCGAGGATATCCGTAACCCAGGGCGCCTCGCGGCTTGGCGGGACCGACTCGGCCTAGTTGAAGCCTTGGTCGTGGGATTCACGGCACCCATCCTGTGGTTCCCGGACTTGCGCCCTGGCCTAACTATTGGTGCTCTGCTTCTCTTGGCGCTGATATGGCTGGCGGCTGCCCTTGTTGAACGGTCCCTTTGGCCTTGCTCAGCCTACGATGTCGCGTTGGCAGTGCTGCTCTTCATGGCCACGGTGGGGGCCGTTGTCTCCGCTGTGCCGGAGCTGACCACGCCCAAGGCTACGGGCCTCGTGTTGGGTGTGGCAGTTTATCGGCTAGTACTGCGCATTGCACGCAACCCGCCTTCCCTGCGAAGGTGTGTTTACGGGATGCTTGCCCTGGCTCTGGCCTTTGCCATTGTGGGGCTCGCCTTTGGAGAGCCAACGACGAAGATACCAGTGCTGGCAGAGTATCGAAAACAACTTCCGACATTCAGCCAGGCTTTGCCGGGCACGCAACTTGGGCGCGTCAGTACCAATCAGGTGGCAGGCACGCTGCTTTACGTTTTGCCCATGGGTTTGGCCCTAGTCTTGATACCACGACGCAGGGAAGCAAACGACTGGAGCCTGTCAAGAGGAGGCTGGGTGGCGACGGGCGTAGTCACTGCGCTACTGGCAGCTGCGCTGCTCCTGACCCAGTCGCGCGGTGCCTGGGTTGGCATGTCGGCAGGAATCCTGTGGATCATCGCACTAAACTGGCGGCGGGGCAGATGGGCGCTCCTGGTGATTCTGGCGGCCTTCGCTGGATGGCTTCTATGGGTGCGCCCCTCGTTCTCCGCGCTTCTGTCGCAGATTGTCCCTGGGCCGACTGGCACATTCAACTCGCGCATCGCTGTCTGGGCACGGGCCATCTCCTACATCCAGGACTGTCCTTTTACGGGCTATGGGCTGGGAAGTTTCCGCGTGGTGGATACGCTCTTTCACGGGCCGGACGTCACCGGGGCGACGGGCATCGTTACATCCTCCACTGGCTCGATGTTCGACGCGGGCGTCCCTCACGCGCACAACTTCGCTCTCCAAACAGCCTATGATCTGGGCGTGCCGGGGCTTGTCGCCTATCTAGCCCTATTGTTCTTGGCTCTGTGGATGTGCGGGCGAATCTACCGACATGGGCAGGGGGTGCCGCGCGCGTTGGGGATCGGTTGCCAATCCGCTCTGATCGCCTACCACGTTTATGGCCTTACCGATGTGGTGGCCATGGGGGCCAAACCTGGAGTGCTGTGGTGGGCCTTGTTAGCGCTTATCGCTGCGCTTCATCGCTTGGTTCCTTTGGGCGAACGCCTCGACAACAAGGAGCCATCTCTGGGGCGAGGGTCAGCACAGCAGCCTTGAGATACCAAGTAGCATCGAAGACCGATCAGTTCATCTCAGACGTTGGGCTTCCCGAGCTGATGACTCAAGCCAGCAAGGTCAGACACGAACGGAGAGCAAATGATGATCTTCCCACCCGAGCATCGGTCGAACTCCCCCTCAGGGCGTAATCTGCACAGCGATGCTTCTGTCTACCAGTAGATCGGTGGCGTAGGTCACGCGGTTGTACGATACGGCCCTGGGCACCGGGTTATGCGATTGCGGGGAGAGGCCTTCGGTGGCGCTGACGGCTAAGTGAAGAGGGATGGCCTTGGTCCCGGCCTGCTTTTGCACATAGAGCTCGTAGGCGCCATCCCGTAGGGTGCCCCGGGGCAAGAGATAGGCGAACTCCAACTCTCGTCGCTCCCCTGGGCGCACTATGAGCGACGTGGCGAAAACCGTACGTCCCAGTTCCGAGAAGACGTCTACGGGCTCATCTCCCCCGGTAGCGGACTGAATCTCGGAGCCAAGCGGCACGTAGATGCGCACATAGTCCCAGTAACATCCTTGAGTCAGCTTGGCATAGTTGGCAACGTACTGGCTGAACTTGTCGCACTCTGCGAGGGCCACTGTGCTCCGGTTGTGATAAGTCAGCGTGAGCCGGGAGCGCACTCTCCCGGAGAGGGCGATCTCTACGTCATAGCCTAGGGATTGCTCCATGCTGGCAGTGACCTTGTTGTACCCCACGTTGCTATCTACCACGAGCAGGTAGTCTCCGTCGCCTTCGGCCAGGGCGCCAGCCCACCCGTGACGACGGAGCACCTCTTGGACAGAGGGCTCCTTCACGTAGATCTGGATATGCCGTTCATCGAGCAAAGCACTGAACACGGCAAGCAAGTCGAGCCACGGGACGTCCGACGGCTTCGCCAGGACCTTGGCCATGGCTGCCCGCATAATCTCGTCCACGAAATCCTTGCGGTGAGCCAGCCAGTCAGCTTGAACTTCCGTGGTGCCAGCGCTGGCCCACTCCTGCGCCAGCCACGGGAACTTGATAGTCCGGGACTCTCTCTTGCCATCTCGGTACAGAAAGGTCACGATGAGGGCGTAAGATCCTCCTTTGTAGTCCACACCCTTGCCTTGGCTCATCGCCGATACTCGAAACGCAGTCCCGGCCTCGCCTGAAACGGCAACGCGTTGCACGACGGCCTTGCTAACCTCCGGATTCCCTGCAATGCGCAACGAGGCCGTACCAGTGTGGGCAAGATCGGTGACCAAGCCATCTCCGTCGGCCAGCCCCACGGCCTCCCACTCATCTGGAAGACCGTCCCGGTCCGCATCGTCCTCAAACGAGGGGTTGTGCACCAGGTTGATCCCCGGCTGCTCCAAGCTCTCCAACATGACTGAGTCAAACCAGACCGTTCCCTTCCTCTTTTCGGCGTAGGTGAGCGCGATTTCTATGCCCGCCAACGGGCGCGTCGCCGTGACCACTACATGCGAGGTCACAAAGCTTTCCGGCGCCAGGCTCCAACTCTCCCGAAACGCCTCCATCACCTGGCCGCCCTTCACGAGGCGGCCATCTGGGAGCTTCAGAGGCGTTAGCACGTCCAAGAGCCTCACCGCTGCCTCCACATCGATCCCCACCACACCTGTGACCGGCTGACCCTGGTTGAGTTCGTATAGCTCGGCCACGGCCCTGGCTGAGGTGGGGAAATCGGGCCACCAGTTGGCGTCCCTCGTGACCCAAAGGTCGAGTTTCATGTACTTTCGCAAGGGCTCAGGTGGGTTGGGATGAGGTTGGTTCCAGTTTTCGACGTACCAGCCATCCTCAAAGCGGATGAACCGAGGCACGCCCTGGCTGATGGTCAACGTGCCCACGCTGCTGATGAACCCCCCAGTGGGACGAAGCTCATCGTTGTTCTGAGCGAGCAACAGGTAGGTTTGCTCACCAGGTTGGGCAAGCAGCCTCGGCAAATGGGGCAGTCCATCGACAGCCGCCGTGAGAAGCGGTGTTAGCGGTTGAATCCGGGCCACGCGCCCAGAAAGCTGGGGCACCAGGTGGTTCGCGTTGATGGAGTTGATGAGGTCGCACGCCTCGTGAACCTGACGAGCCGCACTCTGTAAGCGGTCTTCGCCAGCCACGATCCCCTCACATAGTTCCGCCACGGTCTCCTCGGGGCCGAGCTCGCTGGCGAGGGTAGCTTCGATCGGCTCGTGGACCACGTCCCACACCGTCGCACCTGCGGTCAGTAGCGAACAGCCAGCGGAAAAGAGCGACGGCCCAGCCTGTATGGTGGGGCCCACGGTGGGTAACCACTTGAGATGAGGTGCCACGGAGAGGGGCAACGCCAAGTCCCGCCGAATGAGGGTCAGATCCTCTTGCAGCTGCGATATCGTACGTCCGAGGGCACTCACATCAGAAGGAGAAAAGGACTTCAGCTCGATCAGATGAGCCCGAAACGAAGAGAGGTGCCGATAGGTTCGCCAACTCCAGCACGCCACCAAGAGCAACAGCAGAAGCGCCAGAACCAGGATCGCGCCCAGCAGTCGACGTCGCCACGAGCGTTTATGGGTAGCCAAATCCTCGATGCGCGTCACAACAGTTTCGAGCCTCCTTTCAAGTTGGGCGTCTAGCGCTCCTGCTCGGCTTCCTCCTTGCGTGCCAGGATGGCCCAATAGTTGCGCAACTCGTCGGCGAACAGCCTCCACTCGGCCGGACGTGCGGATTCGCCGACGTCAACGGTGTATTGTATCGCGCATCGGGCGACTATGACGCCCGAGCTCGCCGCAGCCTTCCAAGCACCTCTTTCGGATCAAAGGCCGGGTCACCAGCCAATTCCGGCCGCAGCGCGAGTTTCTCTGCCAACATCATATAGTCCACGGCCCCATCCTCGACGTAGAAGTAGTCGCGGACGAATTGGCCATCCGATCGGATCACCGGTTGCTCGCCACGCAGCACGGAACGAATGGTGCCCGGGACGATCCGATTCCAGTTCAGGTCGCCGCCGCCATAGAAATTGCCGCACCGCGTGATAGCTACCGGCAAGCCATAGGTTGTGGCATAAGCCTGACTGATAAGGTCAGGGCACGACTTGCTCACATCATACGGGTGCCGGCCCTGCAGCGGGGTCTCTTCGCTGTACGGCAACTCAGTCTGATCGCCGTAAGCCTTGTCGGACGAGGCTATCACGATCTGCCTCACCTTTGGACTCCGTCGGCATGCCTCCAGGAGATACCAGGTTCCGCCGATATTCGTCTCGAACGTGGATGCTGGATTCCGGTTGGCGATTCCCCCTATGGTTTGAGCCGCCAGGTGCAAGACAGTATCTATCTCGTATTCCCCTAGAGCCCGCTCCAGCAGCGCCTGGTCGCAAACGTCCCCGCGGACAACCTTGACGTCTTCGATGACTCGAGATCGCACCAGCTCGCACTGCGGGACCCAGTCACGCACCAGACATACGACCTCCGCGCCTGCGCTGACGAGACGCCTCACCAGCCAGCCACCCAATAGACCCGTGGCACCCGTCACCAACGTAGGTCGATCCTGCCAGAACGCGGTTATCGTTCCCACACCTTCCACGGCTCCTCGCCACTGGTCCACAGCTCGTTCAGCCTCAGGTAGTCTCGGTACGTATCCATGGCGAAGAAGAACCCTTCGTGGCGGTAGGCCATCAACTGTCCGTCCCGAACCAGCCGCTCCATGGGCTCACGTTCAAGCACGCATTCGTCGCCGGCGAGGTAGTCAAACATGCGCCGATTGAAAACAAAGAATCCAGCACTGGCCCAGCGATCGCTTCGCGGCTTCTCGGCAAAGGTCGCGACCTTCCCACCCTCAGTGACCTCCAAGATGCCAAACCGGGAGACCGGATGCACGGTGGTTACGGTAGCCAGCCGGCCATGCGCGTTGTGGAATGCTAGCAACGTGCCTAGGTCCACATCTGCTACTCCATCACCATAGGTCACCATGAAGGTATGGCCATCCACGTACCGCTGAACCCGCTTGACGCGGCCACCCGTCATCGTGTCCAGTCCCGCGTTGGCCAGCGTAACATGGAAGTCCTGCTCCGCGTGCGTGCCATGAAAAGTCATGCGGTTCTGAGACCCCAAACAGATTGTGAAGTCGTTATTCATCGCCTCGTAGTTCAAGAAATAGCTCTTGATCGTGTTGCCCCGGTAACCGAGACACACGATGAAGTCTCTCAACCCATAGTGGGCGCAAATCTTCATGATGTGCCAAAGGATCGGCCTGCCGCCCACGGCGGCCTGGCCTTGGCAGCGTTATCGCGGCGCAGTTTCAGCCGCATGAGGACAAGATATCCTGCCGCACTGCCAGGCCTCCGGGACGAGGCGAATGCGGTGAACTTGCTGGCCGAGCGAATGTCGATCGTCTGCAAACCGTTCAGGCCACAGTGACCGGCCCTCTGGCTGCAATCGCTCAGCCGATGACGATGGCGGTGTGAATCTTTAGGTCGGGCACGCGCACGTCTATCACGCCGTCCGGGTAGGTCCACTCCACCCACCGGCCGCCGGGTTCCAGCGTCACCCGATTGGGCTTGCTGGCATATCGCAGGCGAACTCGAACATCGCACACCGGCAGCACCTGCTCCAGGCATTAGTTGCTTCCGTCTGCGGACCGTTTCCCATGGTGGCTGATCAAGTGGACGAGCAGTCGCTCCTCAGAAGGACAGAAAGCCGCCGCAGATGCCTCGGCTCAGATCGCGCGGAGCGTCGACTAGTACTTGCCCGTACAAGTCTGTGCTAGTCCGAACAAGTGCCCCGTACGGGGTACAAGTGCCCCGCACGGGGTACAAGTCTCGTGATGCAGGATCCGCGTTCAGTTCCAAGAAAGAACGCACCATACAGGTTTGCACCAGTATAGAGACTAAACTGGCCAAACATGGGGTGTTTGTGCAAGCAAGTACTAGCGATACTCACTGATCGTCTCCAGCACCGCTATCACGT
>DATKWG010000077.1:0-3578 GCA_035529675.1 Anaerolineae bacterium | reverse complement strand
GTCCCACAGGGCGGTGTCCAGGCCGGTCAAGGCGCGACAGACATAGCTGCCGGGGAACTTGTAGGTGGCCTCGATGATGCGGTCGGCGAGGTTGCCTGGGTCGAGCGCGTCGGCACCCAGGGCGTGCGGCGCGATCTGGCGATGGAACACCAAGGCCGAGATGTCGGCGTTGTAGGGCGACATCTGGCCCATACCGATGGCGCCGTCGTCGCTTCGCACTCGGACGAAGCTCAAGTTGCCCCTGGTAAAGGTCTCCAGACATTTGATGATCACTGCAAACCTCCTCTTGAGGATCCCTTCTCATCTCTTGATGCTGGCCGTAGCTCTACTACTCTGGCCAGCTGTTGGCGGAACTGGGGCTATGGCCGCCGGCTCGCGTCTTCTTCGGCCAAGAGTCTCAGGAAGCCCTCGGCCTCGTCGCTCGACATCTCGTCCTGGATCGTGAACATGAAGCCTTTGCCTCCCAGGTTCCTCACGATAGTCAGTGCCCCCTGAGGGGTGACGTAGAGCTGACACAGCTTCCCTGCGTCGATGATGCGCCTCAGCAAGGCCAGCCACTCTTGATGTGGAGGATTGCCCTCGCCTGGAACCCACTGGACGCCCCTCAACCGTGGTATGTGCAGGAGCAGGTCCAGATGAGGGATGGCTCCTGGGCCATCGAGGTGGTAGAAGCCATGTTCCAGATGGTTGCAGCAGGCGATCAGGTCGGGCAACACATGGCGCTCGAACATCTGGGGCGAGATCATGTAGGAGAAATCGCACTGCAGCATGTAGCAGGACTCTGATGACCAGATGGGAGCCCAGGGAGATGTGCCTGGGCACCCAGGGCGGATGATGGCATCGAGCTCATCATAATAGCGCAGCCACAGTCGGGTCACCTGGCCCACCAGACGATCGATCTCACCTGGGGCATCGTAGAGATCGTAGAGGAGGCGCTCCGTGGTCAGGAAAGAGGCCACCACGTCCAGGTTCCCGCCCAGGTCGGTGTGGCATACCGCCACCCGCCCTTCCCAGGCTTCGACGGCTGCGCGAGTGAGCTCCTTGACCCGCAACCACCAGGGGTTGTCGGGAAAGTAGGCCAGGTGGATGTCCTTGGCCGCCTTGCGCTCGAACGGCTCGAACCACACAGTCTCCGGCACGCTGTTCACCCGCGAGCCGAGAAAGCCGGCGATGATGCCTGGACCAAAGTTCACCCACCAGCGCGGCATGGCGTCGCCATAGTAGCGTGTGGCCTCGAGATGGGGCGTCACCTGGGCGATCACCTCCTCGGCCGGCATCTCGAGGGGGTAGTTGCTGACAAACTTGTGTATCTCGGGGTAGTCGATGCCCGGATCATACTCGGTGGATATCACCTGCACCAGGGGACGATCCAGGGCGTGCGCCCACCAGGCGGCATAGTCGCGTTTGATGCGCTCCCAGTCTCCCTGGTCAAAGTGCAAGCGAATGCTCATACGTCCCTGCCAATCTGGTCCTCACCATTGCCAACGAAGACGCCCTCAGACATCTGGCACCATGAAAGGGATGGCGGCGGTCTGGGCGTTTATAGCATAGGGCCATACATCTGTCAATGCATGTCTGGCGCGACGACACGGCTGACCCGCGGTGCTGTGGAGCCCACATTAGGTTGCACGAGGGCGGCCTGCTCGCGCACCGTGACCTGCGCTCTCCATCGGGCTCTTGAGTCTCGCGCGTGGACCGGCGAGCAGAGGGCCAGGACAGGTGTCACCGGGCGCGGATGATCCACCGGGCATGACGGAAGGTGCGCCACAAGAGCCACCCGTCGAGGCCGAGCGCCAGGAGACTGGCCGCCAGAGGGATGACCGGAAAGGGCCTGTCCTCGTCGGTCACGACCTCAAAGGTGTCGAGGACGCAGTCTCTGCCCACGGGATCACTGCCCGCCTCGCTGGCAACGGTCAGCCTCAGCGTGTGTTCGCCTGGGCCTGCTCCCCTCACCAGCGGAATGCGGGCGCGTATCTGCGCCACGGGGCTGCTGAGGTCCACATAGCTAAGGCCCTGTGCGTTGGTATCGAGTCCGGACACCGTCCGACCATCGAGGGAGACCAGCAATCTGCCAGAGTCCGGAAGGCGCATGGTGAGGAGATCGACGCCTGGTCCCTCAAAGGAAAAAGTCGCACTGGCCCCCTCAACGTCAGAGTGCATGAAGGCGCCACCAAAGGCGACATCGCTGACGGCCGTCAGCCAACGGCCGTACGTCTTGACGGCGAGACTCGTCTCTTGGTAGAGACCAGGCCCTGCAGGTTGCCGGCCTTGGGCTGCATCGTGGATCGCCAGATAGAGGGGGCGAGGGGTAAAGTCAGGGTCAACCATACGGAAGTAGTACTCTGCCTGGTCGATGGGTATGTTCCCCACCTGACGGAAATACCATATCATAAAGACCCCTGCCCAGGGCCACTCGCGTCGCGCCAACTCGATGCCCCGCAGGGCGTACTCTGCCTGCTCTTTCTCAGTGACCCGCCGCCATGTGAGGCGATCCTCCGGGATTGTCTCTGGTGCAGCGTTCCAACCATACTCGTTGAACCACACCGCCTTGTTCTGATCGCCGTATCGCTCCATGATCTCGCGATGAAGCAGCACGCGCTGGAAGTTGAGGGTAGTGGGGTCGGGCGGGTCCTCTGGTGGATGGTCCATGCCGAACGCGTTGGCCGAGTAGATGTCAAACCATTCCGCGGCCCCGGCCCTGTACATCTCTTCCAGGAAGAGGAGGTCATTCATCGATCTCCACCTGCCGGGCTCTGGATGCGGCTCTCCCAGGGTGATGGCCAGCGGCGCAGAAAGCACATAGAGGTTGGGGTTGGCTTCCTTGGCGCGCTGGTACGCAATCTTGAGCAGCCTCACATAGTCCTCCGGGTCAACCGGCTGATTGCCCCACTCCGGAAAGATATTGGGTTCGTTCCACACCTGGATGTAGTTGATGCGGCCCTCGTAGTGCTTCACGAACTCGTAGACAAAGTCCCCATAGTCGTTGAAATCATCCGGGGGCCGTTGCTTGTGAGCGTTGTCCTGGCGAGTCCAGTCGGGTGGGCGGTCCAGCCGGGCGACTATCTGCAGGCCATACTCCTCGCAAGTGTCCACGATCTGGTCGTACTTGGCCCACGCGTCGGTCTTGGTGGTGGGGTCGAGGAACTCGCCCTTGCGCAGTGGCTCGATCTCCTCCCAAGGGAACTGTTGCTTGACCCATCCGATCCCTGCAGCAGCGGCCATGCGCAGGGTCTTGTCCCGTTTCCACGGCTCCACCTCGCGGGCAAGAAAGAAGTTGGCCCCGTACGGATTCACATCGGTGTTGGGGATGGTTCGGGCCGGTCGCCTGGCTGGAACAGCGCTGCGGCGCGACAGCCCGTCGTAGGTGACCTTGGCCGCTACGACCGCCAGAACGACGAAAAAGGCGGCAAGCGCGTACAGCCTCAGCCGCCAGGCCAGTGGGTTGGGAGGTCGCACGGTGGACATCTGCACTCGTCTCCGCCCCGATCCTCTGTGAGGGGCGTCTCGACCAAGAGGAAAGGGCGATTGATCTGACCGATTGGCGAGCATTATAGGGGCTGTGCGGTAGTGCGTCAATC
>DATKWG010000076.1:0-11480 GCA_035529675.1 Anaerolineae bacterium | reverse complement strand
CGGCCACAGGAGGGCCTCGCTGGGGCAGAGATCGTCTACGAGGAGATCATGGACGGCTGGGCGGTGACCCGCTTCACCGCCCTCTACTTGGCCAACGAGGCCGAGCGTCTTCGGCCGATACGCAGCGCGCGGCTGACTGGGCTGAGCATCGTTCCGCAATACGATGCCGCCCATGTGCATACTGGGGCCAGCGACGAGATCCGCTGGCTGATTTCTCAGGCCACCTTCGTCGATCTCGACCAGTCGTTTAATGAGAAGCCCTATGGCAAGCTCTCTGGCTACGACTATCGCGGGCGTATGTACACGTCGGTGGAAAAGATACGCGAATACCTTAGAGAGAAAGGTCTGGAGCGGGACAGACGCGTACCAGGCTACGTTTTCGATAGCCAGCCCCCTGCGGGTGAGAGCCAGCCGGCCTTATCCGTCCACATACCCTATCCCAAGGCGTGTGTCGCGGAGTGGCGCTACGACCAAGACGCCGGTCGCTACCTGCGGTGGGTGCAGGGCGAGCCTCACCTGGACGGGCTCACTGGCGAGCAGCTAGCCGCCGACAACGTCATCCTCTTTTACGCAGAACACAAAAAGACCGACATCGTAGAGGACAGCCTGGGGAACACGGCGATCGACATCGTCATGACAGGATCGGGGCGCGCCCAGATATGCCGTGACGGCTTGGCCATCGAGGGGCGCTGGGTGCAGAAGGCCACCGACGAGCCGATCCAGTACTACGACGGTAGCGGCAAGGTGATTCCTCTGCGGCCCGGGAATACCTGGATTCAGCTCGTACCCCAAGACTATGCTGTGGTCATCGGCTAGTACTTGCTTGCACAAGTCTGTGCCAGTCCGAACAAGTACCCCATACGGGGCACAAGTACCCCATGCGGGGCACAAGTCTCGTGACGCAAGATCCGTGTTCAGTTCCAGGAAAGAACGCACCGTGCTGGTTTGCACCATGCTTGTTACACCAGCATAGACCGCACACTGGCCAAATATCGGCCGTTTGTGCAAGCAAGCACTAGGCCAACCAGTCCCAGAGATCAGACGGTCTCACCGCGATGGTGAGCCCGTCTCGGCCTATGGTCCCCTTTTGGCAGACAGCTATGGGCGCTCGTCCGTCAATTCGGGCGACCCTCTTCCACCCGACTCGGCGCTGAGCCCCATGCCGGCCCCTCCAACCACGGCGTTCAAGGCCCGCAGCCACACATCCCGTTCCTCGCCGTACTTCTCGTGGCGGAAGCGGTGATCCCTCTTGCGGATGAACTCGTCGAGATCGCGTATCATGAGACGGTAGCGCGCCACCTGGGGCTCCACCAAGAGCCGAAAGCTCTCTTCATCCTCGGCAACTTCGAGAGCCCGCACAAAGTGTGGTAGGCACAGGCCCTCCCCCTTTGCATACGCCTCGTAGAGGCGCTTATCCTGCAAGTGAGCGAGCAAGAGTTCGATATTGTTGTGCTCAGCTTTCCGAGCGATGGCGCAAGCGGGGCACAGGCGTTCTCCAGCCAGAAAGGATCCAGGTCGCTGGCCGCCACGCGCCTTGCCCAGCAGGTTGCTCAAGAGCCTGCTCATAGGGGAAGATTCTCCTTTGCAGCGCCCCTTGCCCACGATCTCGGACACGGCGCGGATTATGTCGCGATAGATGAGCGCGACACCCAGCGCTCGGCCGGGCTTCCGCCTGAGCATCTCTGTATGATCCAGGCAGAATCCCCGCGATTCCTTTAGCTTGGCACGGACATCGGGGTCCAGGACGGCCTCGTAGAGAAGGGAGTCCAGGTAGCGATCAGCGGCCTTGTACACGAGGCGGCAGATCGGACAACCCGCCTGACTCTGGGCATCAACCAGTTCAAAGTAGGGCGTATGTTTGCCAGGGCTGCCAGACAACGCCTCCCTCCCCCTTGAACACCTGGAGATACATCGCGGGCAGGAGTATATCATGCGCGCAGGGGGGTGGTCAAAGCAATGAATCCCGGCGTCTAGCCGCACAGACTCGACAGGAGCTATCTGTCATGGCCAGTGTAGCGCTGTTTTCTGGCTTCCAGTAGGGGCGTTTGGTCGCAGATCCCGACACAGCCGGGGCACATGCGTCCCCACGCCCGAAGACATCTCTAACTCCCTCTGCAGCTTGCTCATCGATGCCGATTGTGATATACTTTGCCCGGTGAGTCGGATACTCAGCAGTGAGAACTCTTGATGGACACGGGCGTCTTCTCTGGCGGCGTGCAGCCAGCGACCAGGGGGCGCTTACTCTTTTCGCAGGGCGACTTCTGGCGGTCGTGCTGGCCGTCAGGGGTTTGAAGGAGATTCGCATGCCAGCGATAGTCATCATCGGCGGCCAATGGGGCGACGAGGGAAAGGGAAAGATCGTGGACCATCTGGCCGAGCGGGCCAGCATGGTGGTCCGTTTCGGGGGAGGCAACAACGCTGGCCACACAGTGGTCATTGGCGATAGTGTCTTCAAGTTGCACCAGGTTCCGGCCGGCATCCTTCGCCCTCAGGTGGCAGCCGTACTAGGCAGTGGCATGGTCATCAACCCGCCGGCCCTTGTAGAAGAGCTCGACGCACTTGCCGCAAGGGGGATCTCCATCGGCAATCTGCACATCAGCACCAATGCCCACCTGGTCATGCCGTATCACATTCTGTTCGACGAGCTGGAAGAACGAATGCGAGGGAATCTGGCCATAGGCACCACCAAACGGGGCATTGGTCCCGCATACGCCGACAAGGCCGCGCGAACGGGGCTGCGGATGCAGGATCTGATCGACCGGGAGCGTTTTGCCCGACGTGTCGCGCAGGCCCTGAAGCGCGTGAATCTGGAGCTTACCCGGGTTTTCGGCCAGAGGGCGATCACGGTTGAAGAGATCGTCTCCCAGTACGCCCCGGCGGCCGAGCGGCTCGCGCCTTTTGTTGCCGACACGGGCCTTCTTGTCCATGATGCTCTGAGACGGGGCGAGGTCGTGTTGATGGAGGGTGCTCACGCCACAATGCTCGACATTGACTTTGGCACCTATCCCTACGTGACTTCTTCGTCATGTTCTGTGGGGGGGGCCTGCCTGGGTGTAGGCATCAGCCCCATCATGATCAAGCAGATAGTGGGCGTGATCAAGGTCTACACCTCGCGCGTGGGCAAGGGACCGTTTCCCACCGAGCTGACAGACGAGACCGGAGACTGGATCGTGGAGCGCGGCCACGAATACGGGACCACCACCGGGCGACGCCGGCGCTGCGGCTGGATCGATCTCGTCAGTCTCAGATACGCGGCGCGCATCAACGGCTTCACTGGCATAGCCGTGACCCGTCTCGATGTGCTCAGCGGGCTTCAAGAAGTCAAGCTCTGCATCGGTTACCGGCTCCCCGATGACACTGTCACGGAGCATTATCCTCCAGATACCAACGTCCTCGCCCAGACGACTGCCATCTATGAGACGATGCCTGGCTGGCAGGATGACATCAGTTCGGCACGCAGTTGGGATGATCTGCCGCCCCAGGCGCGGGCTTATTGCCAGCGCATATCGGACTGGTTGGATGTACCCATGGACCTGATTTCGGTGGGAGCGGAGCGCAGCGAGCTTGTTGCTCTTCATTGGCCCATCTAAGACCCCCCTTTGCTTCTGGCTCGAGGCGTCAGGCGCAGGTGACCAGAGCAGATAGTCTTGCTGTCAGCTTCGTGCTCCTCGAGGGCGGATGGCAATGCCGAGCCGTGGCGCAACGAAGGTGAACGATACCTGTTTTTCTTGCAGTCGAGGCCCTTCGCATGTGCTCGGGACGATGAGCAGGGCGCTTGGCGTCGAGTTGCATAACACCCCGTCCCGCTGCGGCGAAGGTGAAGGAGATGGCAGGCGCTTGCCTGGATGAAGGAGGGCGTATGGTGTCTATCGAGAGGAAGTGGATCGAAGGTCTTACCTTTGACGACGTGTTGCTCGTTCCTCAAAGATCCTTTGTGCTGCCGGTCGATACGGACGTATGGACGCAGCTCACGTCCAACATCCGCCTGAATCTGCCCGTTCTCTCCGCTGCCATGGACACAGTCACCGAGGCCCGCATGGCCATTGCCGTGGCCAGAGAGGGTGGTCTGGGCGTGATTCACCGCAATTGGTCGATAGAAGCCCAGGCGGCTGAGGTGGACAAGGTGAAACGGTCCGAATCGGGCATGATCGTGGATCCCATCACCCTGCCCCCCACAGCCACGTTGGCCGAGGCCAAGGCTATCATGGCGCGCTATCACATCTCCGGTGTCCCCATCACCGAGGGGCCCAAGCTGGTCGGCATCCTCACCAATAGGGACATTCGTTTCGCCACCGAAGATGGCCATCTTGTGAGCGAGTACATGACCTCTGACGCCCTGGTGGTGGCTCCGCTCGGAACCACGCTTGACGAGGCCATCAGGATCTTGCAGCAGCACCGGATCGAGAAACTGCCCCTGGTCGATGAGAACTACCACCTGAAGGGACTGATCACGGTCAAGGACATCCAGAAGAAGCTAGACTACCCGAATGCGGCCGTGGATTCAGGCGGTCGGCTGCTGGTAGGAGCGGCTGTTGGCGTGGGACAAGACAGCCTGGATCGTGCTGCGGCGCTGGTGGAGGCCGGAGTAGACGCGCTGGTCATCGACACATCACATGGTCACTCGGAGATGGTCCTGAAGGCTACCGAGCGCCTCAAGGGGATCTACGACCAGGACGTGGACATCATTGCCGGGAACGTGGTCACGGCTGAGGGGACTCGGGATCTCATCTCCGCCGGCGCAGACGCAGTCAAGGTGGGCGTTGGGCCGGGGTCTATATGCACCACCCGGGTCGTAGCTGGCGTGGGCATGCCTCAACTGACGGCCATCATGGTTTGCGCCGAGGCTGCTGCCCCGCATGGTGTGCCGATCATCGCCGACGGCGGCATACGCTATTCGGGGGACATCGTGAAGGCGATAGCAGCCGGGGCAAGCTGTGTCATGCTAGGCAACTTGCTGGCCGCCACAGACGAGAGTCCAGGCGAGACGGTGATACTGGAGGGGCGCCGCTTCAAGGAATACCGCGCGATGGGCTCCGTTGGGGCCATGAGGGGCTACGCCAGCGACCGCTACGCGACTGGCCAGGTGAGGGCCCTTGACGGAGGTGCAGAGCGTTCCAGTGGCAAGCTTGTAGCAGAGGGTATCGAAGGCCGCGTGGCTTATCGAGGCGGGGTTGCAGACACTATCTTTCAACTTATTGGGGGGCTGCGGTCGGGCATGGGCTACGTTGGCGCTGCCGATCTGGGCGAGCTCCGAGCCAAGGCGCAGTTCGTTCACATTACCAGCGCAGGTTTCATCGAGGGCCATCCCCACAGCGTGGTGATCACCAAGGAGGCGCCCAACTACCAGCTCCAGCCGTGAGAGAGCTCGGCGCTAGGCGGAAGGAAGGACCAGCGGGGGGGAGCCTGTGGACCGGATCTATCGGGTGGAGGTCATTCCGCTAACAGGACAAAGCCGGGACGACTATCTCCTGAGCGACATCGCCGCACTGGGCATTCGAGGGGTTCAGCGCGTGGTGCGCTGCGATCTCTTTTTCCTGCGGGGCGATCTGACCGAGCAGGAGGTTGCCCGCTTGCGCGATGAGCTGCTGGTCGATCCCGTCGTGCAGCGCGCGCTGTGGCGTCTTGCCGCGGGGAAGAGTCCCACACCACCCGGTGCTATTCGCATCGAGGTGGGATTACTGCAGGGCGTCACCGACAGCGTGGCCGAGAACCTGTACGCGCGTGCCAAGTTGCTGGGTGTGAGCGGGCTGCGGGCCGCGGCCTCAGCCCAGAGCTACCTTCTCTTCGGGGCTCTGACCCCTGGGGAAGCGCATACCATCGCCCAACGCTTGCTGTGCAACGATGTCATCCAGCACTACGAGTTGGGCTGCCTGTCACCTCAAGTTGGCATTGATCCGCCTCTCACGGAAATGCACGCCGAGCCGGTATCCATCACCGACCTGAGTGATGAGGAATTGCTGCGTGTCTCCAGTGAGCGGCTGCTATCGCTTGACTTGGCCGAGATGCACGCGGTGCGGGCATACTTTGTCGGTGAGGGCCGCGAGCCAACGGATGTTGAATTGGAGAGTATCGCACAGACCTGGTCGGAGCACTGCGGACACAAGACCTTCAAGGGGATCGTGGAATACGTCGAGTCGTCGGACGAGGGCATCGTGCGAGAGCGCATCGACAGCCTTCTCAGAACGTACATCCAGGCTGCGACGAAAAAGATCGATGCGCCATGGGTCCGTTCGTCCTTTGTGGACGACGCGGGCATCATCGACTTTACCGAGGATTACGAGGTCTCCTTCAAGGTGGAGACTCACAACCACCCTTCCGCGCTGGAGCCCTTCGGTGGCGCTAACACGGGCATTGGCGGGGTGGTGCGCGATATCATGGGGGTCTCGGCACGCCCCATCGCCAATACGGATGTTCTCTGCTTCGGCCCCTTGGGCATTGAGATGGAGCAACTTCCTGCCGGTGTCTTGCATCCGAGGCGCATATACAACGGGGTCGTATCTGGCATCGAGGACTATGGCAACAAGATGGGCATTCCCACGGTCAATGGTGCCATCGTATTTGACCACGGCTACATAGCCAATCCTTTGGTCTATTGCGGATGCGTGGGCATTGCGCCGTGCAACTCGCACCCGCGTGAGCCGCGACCGGGAGATCTCATCGTGGTTCTGGGGGGGCGCACCGGGCGCGACGGTCTGCATGGGGCCACCTTTTCGTCCATCGAATTGACCGACGAGACCGGCGAGACCTCCGGAGGCGCAGTACAGATAGGCAATCCCATCACCGAAAAGATGGTGCTCGACGCCATCTTGGTCGCGCGGGATGAGCGTCTCTACCATGCGATCACCGATTGCGGTGGCGGTGGCCTTTCGTCGGCGGTGAGCGAGATGGGCGAGGGCACCGGTGTGAGCGTGTGGCTCGACAGGGTGCCCCTCAAGTACCTCGGCCTGCAGCCGTGGGAGATCTGGCTATCCGAGGCCCAAGAGCGCATGATCTTGGCCGTGCCACCCGAGAATGAATCGCGCCTGCGTCGCATCTGCCAGGATCACTGGGTGGAGATGAGCGTCATTGGGCGTTTCACCGGCGATCGCAGGCTGCATCTGCATTACGAAGATGAGGCAGTTGCCGATCTCTCCATGGCCTTCCTCCACAAGGGCATCCCCCTCCGCAAGCTCAAAGCCACCTGGACCCGGCCGACCTTCGACGAGCCCGATGGCCCCATCTGGTCTGTTGGGGCCGACCTGGCCCAGGACCTCCTGCAAGTTCTGGCCCATCCCAACGTGCGCAGCAAGGAAGACGTGGTCCGTCGCTATGATCATGAAGTGCAGGGGGGCACGGTGATCAAGCCATTCGTCGGTGTGCAGGACGACGGGCCCTCTGACGCCGCCGTCCTGAGGCCGCTGGAGGTCGCCGATTCGTGGCCGGGCCTGGCCGTGGGCTGCGGGTTCAACCCGGCATACGGGACCATCGATCCCTACGCCATGGCCATCGCGGCCATCGACGAGGCCGTGCGCAACGTCGTGGCCGTCGGCGCCGACCCCGAGCACATCGCCATCTTGGACAACTTTTGCTGGGGAAACCCCCTCCAGCCGGACCGCATGGGGGGCCTGGTGCGAGCCTGCAAGGGCTGCTATGATGGCGCGCTGCACTACGGGACGCCTTTCATCTCTGGCAAAGACAGCCTCAACAACGAGTACACCGATGGCGAGACGGGACAGCAAGCGGCCATCCCTCCCTCCTTGCTCATCTCCGCCCTGGGCATAGTGCCCGATGTGCGCCACTCCTGCACCATGGACTTGAAAGCGGCGGGAGGTCTTGTCTACCTGGTGGGTGAGACACGCAAAGAGCTGGGAGGTTCCTTCTACTACCGCATTCACGGATTGGTGGGCAACTCGGTGCCGGGGATCGCCCAGGCGGGACCTGCGACAGCGCGAGCCTTGCACCGGGCCATTGGCGCTGGCCTGGTGCGAGCCTGTCACGATTGCTCTGAGGGCGGTCTGGCTGTAGCCCTGGCAGAGATGGCTCTGGCTGGGGGGTTGGGCATGGAGGTGGCCCTGGCCGAGGTTCCCGTGGCTGGCGACGATAGACGCGAGCCGGATTGGCTTCTCTTCTCCGAATCCAACGGTCGCTACCTGGTCGAGGTGCCTCCGGAGGGGGCCGCCGCCTTTGAGGCACAGATGAACCAGATGCCTTGCTCCCGAATAGGTCACGTTGTTGACTCCCCCAGCCTGACCGTGGCCGATTGCCAGGGCCATGAAACGCTTTTCTCACTACCCCTGGCCACCATCAGAGAGGCATGGCGAGGACATCTCCAGGGCCCTTCGGTGGGGCGCGAGCGCGACTGATGAAGAGACCTCGGGTCTTGATCATGCACGCGCCGGGCACCAATCGCGACCGGGAGGCAGCCCTGGCCTGTGAGTTGGCGGGGGGCAGCGCGGAGATTGTGCACATCAACCAGCTCATGGCCGACGAACGAGAACTGCGCGCCTACCAGATGCTCGTCTTGCCCGGGGGGTTCTCCTACGGCGATAGTCTGGGCGCTGGACGGCTGTGGGCAAATGATCTCTATCACCGATTCAGCCAGGCTCTCGACGCGTTCGTCGCCGCAGGCAAGCCGGTAATGGGCATCTGCAACGGATTCCAGGCCCTGGTCAAGGCCGGCTACCTGCCGGGGAACGGATGGAGGCAGCGCGTCACCTTGACCCACAATCGCAGCGGCCACTTTGAGTGTCGGTGGGTGCGCTTGCGCGCCTCTGCTGAGAACCGATGCCTGTTCACCCGTGGCTTGGACGAGGATATCCTCTGTCCGGTTGCTCACGGCGAGGGACGCCTGGCCGTGGCCGACGAGGCCGCGCGCGAGGAGCTCTGGGGGGATGGGTTGGTGGCCCTCACCTACTTTGCCCCGGCCAACCCCGCCGACAACACGAAGCTGTCGCCCTCGGTGGCGGCGCGCCGTCCTGCGGGCTACCCCAACAATCCCAATGGCTCTGTGGACGACATCGCGGGGCTCTGCAACCATGCGGGCAACGTCTTTGGGCTCATGCCCCACCCGGAGGATCACATCTACCCTCAACAACACCCCCGCTGGACCCGGGGGGAAGCGGGAGGGCTGGGGATTCACCTGT
Source organism: Anaerolineae bacterium (assembly GCA_035529675.1). Classification (GTDB taxonomy): domain Bacteria; phylum Chloroflexota; class Anaerolineae; order UBA1429; family UBA1429; genus DATKWG01. The sequence continues at coordinate 2,358 of DATKWG010000076.1, read as the reverse complement.
TCCGCAACGGTGTGCGGGCTGCTAGGGCCTTTACCTAGCGGGTGTGGAGATTGGGCAAGTGCACGGGGAACTCTGATGAGCGAATTCACCCACGAAACCTATCTTTCGCCCTTCACCTGGCGCTATGGCAGCCAGGAGATGCGGCGTCTTTGGTCTGAGGCGGGGAAGCGCCGTCTGTGGCGGCGCATCTGGGTCGCGCTGGCCGCCGCCCAGGCCGAGGCCGGACTGGTCACGCCCGAGCAGGTTGCCGACCTCAAGGCGCACCAAAACGATGTTGACCTGGAGCGCGCTCACCAGATCGAGGCCGAGTTGGGCCACGATCTCGTGGCAGAGATCAAGACCTATGCCGAGCAATGCCCGATCGGCGGGGGCATCATTCACCTCGGCGCGACGAGCATGGACATCGAGGACAATGCGGACGCCATGCGTCTGCGCCAGGCCCTGCTCCTGGTGCGAGAGCGCCTGGCGGCCCTGTTGGAAGCGCTCGCTGATCGCATTGAGGCCGAGGCCGATACGGTGATCATGGCCTACACGCATATCCAGCCCGCCGAGCCGACCACGCTTGGCTACCGGTTGAGCCAGTATGCCCAAGACTTTCTCGATGATCTTCATGGCATAGACTGGGCCATTTCCGTGGTCAAGGGCAAGGGATTCAAGGGGGCGGTGGGCACGTCGGCCTCCTATGCCGCTCTGTTGCAGGGCACGGGGATGACCCCACAACAGATGGAGGAGCGGGTTCTGGCCGAGTTGGGCCTGGAGGCTTTTCCAGTCACCACCCAGACCTATCCCCGTAAGCTAGACTACCAGGTGCTCTGCGTGCTGGCGGGCATAGCTCAATCGGCGAACAAGTTCTCGCTCGACCTGCGCCTACTGCAATCGCCCCTCTTTGGTGAGATGGCCGAGCCCTTTGGCCGGCGCCAGGTGGGGTCGTCGGCTATGCCCTTCAAGCGCAACCCCGTCCGCTCAGAGACGGTCTGCTCGCTGGCACGCTACGTTGCTGGGCTGCCTCGCGTGGCCTGGGACAATGCCGCCCACTCCATATTGGAGCGCACCCTGGATGATTCGGCCAATCGTCGCTCGGTGCTGCCCGAGGCGTTTCTGGCCATCGACGAGATCCTGTCCAGGGAACTGCGCATCGTGAAGGGGCTGCGCATCGGGCGTGAGGCGATGCAGCGCAACCTGAGCACCTACGCTCCCTTTGCGGCCACCGAGCCGTTGCTGATGGCCCTGGCCAGGGCGGGAGCGGACCGGCAAGAGATGCACGAACGCATCCGCGGGTGCAGTATGGCCGCCTGGGAGGCCGTGCAGCGGGGCGAGCCCAATCCGCTGGCGGGCCTGCTGGCTGCGGATGAGGTGATCTCGTCTTATCTTGCGCCCCACGAGATCCGATCCACGATTGCCAGGGGCGCAGGCGTGGGCGACGCGCCGGAGCGAAGCCGGGATCTGGCGCGCATGATACGCGAGGCTCTCGGCGCACAGAAGTGAGGTGAGTGCGAGCGCGGCCTATCAGCGTCTAGTTCGATGTACAGAGCAGGAGGACACGTGATGGCACTCCGACCTGTCACCTTCGGCCCCCAGCTGGCCGAGGGCAAAACCAAGATCATCTACGCGCATCCCGAAACGACCGACCTGGTCTACATGGTGCACAAGGATGGGCTCTCTGCAGGCAATGGCGCCCGCCGCAACGTCCTGCCGGGCAAGGGCAAGCTGGCCTGCCGAACCACGACCAACGTCTTTCGCCTGCTGGAGCAAGAGGGAGTGGCCACCCACTATGTTGACCTGGTGTCCGAGAACGCCAACCTGGTGACCCAGTGCCAGATGATCCTGCTGGAGGTGGTCATGCGGCGCATCGCCACGGGATCGTACATCCGGCGCAACCCAGTCGTGGCCGAAGGCGCTCGCTTTGATCCCCTGGTGGTCGAGTTCTTTTTCAAGGACGACGCTCTGCACGATCCGTTGGTCACCGAGGCCGAAATCGTGGAGATGGGCGTGGCCAGCCAGGACGAGGTCGATGCCATGATAGAGACCGGTCGGGCAGTCTTTGGCATTCTCGAACAGGCCTGGGCCAAGTTGGACGTGACCCTAGTGGACTGCAAGATCGAGTTTGGCCGGGCCACATCAGACGGCAAGCTTCTGGTGGCCGACGTCATCGACAACGATTCCTGGCGCATCTGGCCCGGCGGGCACAAGGAGCGGATGTTGGACAAGCAGATCTACCGCAACATGCCCGAGGTGACCGAGGAGCGCCTGGCTGCCCTGTTGCGCAAGTACCAGAAGGTTGCCGACCTCACCGACCGATTCGTCGAGGGCTAGCATGTCTGGAGAAGGAGCGGGCAAGCGAGACGTGCCCGGACGCGT
>DATKWG010000075.1:0-2488 GCA_035529675.1 Anaerolineae bacterium | reverse complement strand
GCACATCGTGGACCAAGCAGTTGCTGGGCGTCGGTGGCCAAGGATGAGAGGAGACCGGCTCCATGAGGGTAATCCGGAGTACACTGGAGAGCATCAGAGAGTTCCGTCGCGCGTATGTTGTCCTGAACCTCGTCTACTATGGCCTGGTGGTCTGCGCTATGGGATACGTGTTCTTCAATCCTTCACTGCAGCAGAGATTGCTTCAGGCTGTGGGCACTGCTTTCACCGAAGGGCCGCTCTCGGCGGTCGGCGGAGCCTACGTGGGCGGGCAAGTCTGGCTGGCCATGGTGTTGACTTTCGTGGTGAATCTGGTGATGGGGAGTCTCGCCTACATCACCCTCCCCTCACTGGTGATCCCCTTCAGCGGGGTCGTGCTGGGAGGGTGCCGGGCAATACTGTGGGGGTTGGTCTTGTCTCCGACCGCATCCACTGGGATGAGCCTGGCGATGATCCCTCACTCGCTTACTTTGATTCTGGAGGGACAGGCCTACATTCTGGCCATGCTCGCGGCCTACATCCATGGCAGAGCCTTCTTATGGCCACACACTGTAGGGGAGGCGGACCATGGTCGCGGCTACGTGATCGGTCTCAAGCGTTCGCTTCGACTCTACTGGGCCGTGGTCATCCTGTTGGCCGTGGCGGCCATCTATGAGGCCCTGGAGGTGATCCTGATCATGCCCCTGTTCCGATAGGCGCGGTGGCCCGGTCTAGCCTGTCAGGCACCAGTGTTGGAGGTGGCATCCTCGCCAATCGGCCGTTTCCAGGCGTGCGGAAGATCAGCACGTTGGCAACTGCGGCTCGCTCCGTGGACCGGGCAGCTTGTCAGGGCTTCGCGCGCGTGCTAACCTGGCGGCCATGAAGGGTTCAGCATCCAGCAGCACCGCTCGTTTGCCGAGGACAGGCGTCCGCAGCCGGAGCCTGCTTGTCCTAGCCATCATCGTTCATCTTTCGTTCCTCGTCTCGTGGGGGACTGGTTTCTGGAACCGCTTCACCTTTGACAGCACGGCCACCAACGGGAGGCGGGGGTGGGATTTTTACGCCCTCTATCAGGCTGGCCACAACGTGTTGTCGGGCGTCAGCGCCTACGAGAGCGATGGCGACCAGATCGACGTAGCCGTGCCATTCTACACGCCCTACCGCTATCTGCCCTTGCCTGCCTATACTCTCGGTGTCGCGCTAAACGCACTGTCTCCGCCGTCCGCTTTTGGGCTGTGGGTGGTGGTGACCGAGCTGGTGCTGCTCGGGTGTGCCTTCATGTCGTGGCGCCTGGGCGGCCGCAGGCGCCGAGGCAGCGTGCTGGCCGCCATGTGGTTGTGCTTCACCCCCTACTACCTGGAGATCTATCTGGGACAGTTCTCCCTGATCCAGAGCGCGCTGATTCTGCTCATGATGGCCTCGATCGCAAGACATCCAGCGGAGCCGGGGCCCGGGTGGCGATTTGGCCTGCCCTGGGTGATGAGCTTGCTCTGGAAGCAGAACACCGGTCTATTCGCGCCCTTGGTGGTGCGCCTTGAGCGTTGGCGATCCCTGGCCTGGGGGCTCCTGGCCGTCGTGGCGACATCGCTACCCTACTTCCTCTTGTACCCTTCTGGCCTGACCGCGTTCCTGGCCAACTTTCGCAGTGGGCCACCGACCGCACAACTGGGGAACCTGGGCGTGAGGCAGTTCCTGTTCAGCGCGCTCTCCGCGCTGATGCCATCCCTTTCCCCTGCTGGTCATGCCACATTCCAGCGCATTTGGGTCGCGGCCACGTTGGCCTTCGGTTTGTGGTTGACGCTCTGCGATTCCCGTCCCGACCCACTCTTGCATCTCTGCCTTTGGACCACGACCAGCTTCTTGATCTATCACCATGTGTGGGAACACCACTACGTGATGCTGCTGCCGGTCTATGTGATGCTCTTTCGCCGCAGTGGCTCGCGGGCGATACTGATACTGTACGCGCTGGTAGCAGTCTGGACCTGCTACGTCCTGGTTGATCCCCGAGGTATGGCGGCAATCCATGCCCCCATGCGCTGGACCCCACTGGAGCCCCGAGTGCTCGACGTCTGGTATCATGCCTGCAAGGCCCTGCCGGTGCTTGGGCTGTGGGCATACATCGTCAGATCGATCTGGCGGCAGCGCGTGACCCGCGAGGCCGAGTCCGTATGCTCACCCTGCTGAGGCACTTGCTTGACGCCAGCTATCTCTACGCCCAAAACGCGCGTCCCGTGCGGCATTGGACGCTGGCGCAAGTTGGGTTGTTCCTGGCGTTGGCCCTGGGCACACTGCTGGCCTGGCGCACGCGTGGGCGCCTGAACGGGTCAGGCGGAGCTGCTCTGGCAGATCGAGTGGTTGCCTGGGCTTGTCCGGCTGCACTGGCCCTGTTCGTGGTTCACCTGCAGGTGGCCGGGCCGCTGTCTGCGCGGGTGTGGTACGTGTCGGCCATCGCCGTCGCCCTTGTAGCGGTGGCGGTGCGGTGTGTCTCGGGTCAGCGACCAAGCCTGCCCCT
>DATKWG010000074.1:0-6106 GCA_035529675.1 Anaerolineae bacterium | reverse complement strand
GGCACCCGTCCACCGCCCCCCACCCAGGAGGCCATTGCCACACCCGAAGCTGCAAGCTCGATCGTGCCCACCATCCCCCCCGGTGCCACTGCAACGCCATCCCTGCCTCCCACGCCGAGCCCCACATCGGGTGTCGGCGGTCTTTATGCTGCCTTTGCAGATGACGTCACCATCCCCGATAACAGCCTGCTCGAGCCGGGTCAGAGATTCGACAAGACTTGGCGTGTCCGGAACTCTGGAGAACAGGCATGGCCCGTTGGTGTGCGACTGATCTATGTTGCAGGAGACAAGATAGGGGAGCATGAGAGCACTCCCCTGAACAGACCCATCTCACCCGGCGAAGAGGTAGAGATCACTATTCCCATGACCGCCCCCTCTCAGGTGGGGACCTACAAGGGATCCTGGCAGATGCGCACGCCTGAAGGCCAATTCTTCGGTGCCGGGTTCTTTATCGCTATCCAGGTCGTGGAACCGACTCCCACGCAGACTGCCGAGCCGCCAACGCCGACACCAGCGCCCATCCCGATCCAGTTCGAGCACGCCTGGAACGGCAACTGGATCGGCATCGAAAACCCCGGCCTGTGGGCCAAGGCGGACAACGGTCATGAGTATGTGGCCGAGCTGGCCCTTGTTTCGACGGAGAACTCGCTCGCCGAGATTGAAGCGTGCCTCCCCAGGGGACGGCGTGCCAAGATCGTGGTGCGCCAGAAGGTTGCCTGGGTTGCCTGTACTGGCAACATCTGTCAGGAACACTCGCAGGCGGACGATGGCCAGATCACCAATCAGCTATACCTCGCTCCAGCAGCGTGGAATTCTCTGGTCAACGACTACCTGGCCGGTGGTTGGTTGGCTACCACCCAGAACCCCTATTACGACAAGATCCAGACAGCAGTGTTCGAACCAATCGGCCAGATTCCTGACCGGCCGTGCATTGCTTTCAAGTTCGCCCAGATCGAGTAGAGAGGTCAGAATAGATCGGGCCTAGAGAGCCTGGATCGTATCCTGGCGATCAGATCACTTTCCCCGGGGATCTTCTTGAGCCAGCGACACGCTCACGGACAAGTCGCCACGTCCTCGGCTCAGCCTCGACCGCGACCACAGAGTATTGCCGCGATTTTCCCGGCCATCGTGCACGCGCCAGAGTGACCACGCAGAGTTCCTGCCCCGGCCGTCTCCCATCACGCCCCTTTCCCAAAACCCTCGACCTCTTCCCTGCTCCGCGGTTATGGCGATCGGCGTGGGCTCCGAGCAGGCCTTGGCTTTCCCGGCGTGCAACGTCCCCGTCTGCCCACCGGCGTGAATTATCTGTCAATCCTCCGTGAAGGGAGATGTTGCCGGTAAAGACAAGGAACCCGCTGCCGATATACACCCAGAGGATGTTGCGGCTCTTCGCCACAAGGCAGCCTGGGTTGTCAGCTTGAAAAGGCGCTGCCTTGATGGCGCCCATAGAAGAGCCGATCCGAGACGCACGCGGATAACCTCATGGTCCGGGGAAGGCCGTTTTGTGATCGTCACTCGTGTCATGCCACGCGAAGGGCATGAGGGAAATCATGATACCCTTGTGTATGGCCCAACCGGGGGCTTTTTGAGGCATCCTTCTCAGCCAGCGAGCTCCTGGCAAGGGGCTCTGCTGCGCCTTAGAGAGAGGAACTGAGGAAGCAGAATGGGGAAGAGCAACGGCCGAACGATCCTTGTAGTGGATGATGAGCAACAGAGCCGCAGGCTCATGACCACCATGCTCGCCCACTACGGATACAGGTCGGAGACGGCGAGCAGCGGCCTCGAGGCCCTGCGCAAGACCAGGCAATCCTGCCCCGACTTGATTCTCCTTGACCTCCTGATGCCGGAGATGGACGGCTTCGAGACCCTCAAGAGGCTCCGACAGGACCCACGAGGTCAACACGTGCCGATCGTCATTGTGACCGGTCTGATCGACATGGAATCGAAGGTCAGAGGTCTGGCGGCGGGAGCTAACGACTTCCTCACCAAGCCTTTTGACGCAACAGAGCTCATGGTGAGGACCGAGAATCTCCTGCGAATCAGAGAGTTCGAGGATTTCCTACAGGAGTACAACGGTCTCCTCGAGACAGAGATTGAGACAAGGACTGCCCAACTCAAGGGTGCTCTCTGGGAGCTCCGCATTTCGAGAGACAGCCTAAGACACAGCTATCTCGATACCATTGCCCGACTCACCACGGTGTCTGAATGCATGGACGAATCCACCGCGTTCCACGTCAAGAGGATCGGCCACTACTGCCAACTCATGGCCAGAACGCTGGGATGGTCAGAGGAGGACGCAGAACTCATATTCTACGCCAGTCCCATGCACGACATAGGCAAGGTGGGCATCCCCACCAGAATACTGTTGAAGCCGGGCCGACTGACTGCCGGCGAATTCGAGATCATGAGTACCCACACCAGGATAGGGGCCAAGATCATGCAAGGCTCCACTTCGGCCTACCTTCAGTTGGCCGAGAGAATCGCACTGACCCATCATGAGAAATGGGATGGCAGTGGCTACCCCAGTCACCTCCGAGGGGACGAGATACCTATCGATGGCTGCTTGATGAGCATAGCCGATGTCTATGACGCCCTTAGGAGCGCGAGGCCCTACAAGCCGCCATTCGATCACGACACAGCTTTCAGGATCATAACCGAGGGAGATGGCAGGACGTTACCCTCCCACTTTGCACCCGAGGTACTCCAGGTCTTCATGGACACGCACCACCGGCTCGCACGCATATTCGAGGCCAATCAGATGCATTCCCTCAACTAGGCTGCCGATGAAAAGCGCGCGCAGCCTTCCTCTCTCTTCCACTACCTTGCGTCCTTGGCGAGTGTATGGGGGTGCCTTGAGGCAGTACCGGGCATGGCTCGCCTCCAGATTTCCATCCCCAAGCCGCCCGCCAGGGTTGTCTGGAGTTGGCCTTGCCGCGGTCTCCGGCCTTGCCTAGATAGGTTATGCCAACATCCTCGCAACTGCCACCATGCCGACATACGACCCTTGGCCGCTTGCGCATTGGTGGTTGCCTGTGGAGGTGGATCTCTGAAACAGGGAATACAGTGCCTTCGCCAGCGTGCCTCTGCACGGGGAACCGATGCGGCTCCTTATGACTCTGATCGCTCACCAGCCCCTTCGGCTACAGAGTGTGAGGGGAACGCTGGACAGAGAAGGGGTGCGAGCCGGAACCGGAACGCGCAAGGCACAAGGGTGCCTCGGCCGGCCACGCGTGTGCAGCGACGGTCGGAGACGGACTAAAGTCGCCCGGTTTCGGGCCGACCGTGATCCGGGGGATCACCAACCGGTCGCCCACTGCAATGTGGGTGGGATGCCCGAGGTCGTTCGCTGCCATCAGAGCAACCACCGTCAGCCCGTGGCGTTCGGCGATAAGCTCCAAACTGTCGCCTCTCTGGACGATGTAGATGATGTGACCGGGCGTGGCGGTGAATGTAGGTACTGCCGAAGGACTCGTCGTTGCCGTGGGTCTCTGGGTCAACAAAGGGGTAACGCTGGGAAGCGCACGCATCCGCCATGCAGGCGTCGAGCCGTGCCAGGTCTGGGGCGGCCAAGATTCTTTGGCCGGACTGGAGCGCGTCGCGACGTTGGTCTCGGCCGTCTTTCGCGGGTTGCCCTGCCGAATGACCACTCGGCAGCCCACCAGGGCCGGAACCGCACTCAGTACCAGGACGGCCAATCCCACCAGGACGGCCCTCCTAGTCATCGTTTTGCCCCTGCTTGCCGTTTCCCCAGTCTCCATGCAGCCGCATGTTTCTCACCGCTGGATCTTCCGAGCGCGTGGCCCAGCGCGTCGCCGGAGGCTGGCCGAACAGCCATGCCCCAGTTGACTCTCTCCTAGTACTCTACCGCACGCTCACCGATGAGGCCGTACTCGCCTACGAACTGACCGTCAGCGTCCGAGACCTGCAGCCCGATTGAACCCACAAGCTCACCATCGGCCTGCCAGGCCACAGTGAGACGGTCGGATGGGACTACCAGAATGGCCCATCGCGCCACCAGATTCTCATCGACCCACAGAGCCAGTTCGCCCTCAAGCCGAGATGGCACGGTGATCTCCAGGCTCAGGTTGTCGGATGCGCGCCACCACTCGAGGCTCAGACGCTCGTTTTGGAAGACCAGATGCCCCTCGCCGCCAGGAAGACCATCTGCCCGTATCCCGTAGGAAGGGCTGGGATCCCCCGTTGCCTCCCCCGGCGGGGCCGGTTCGTCCTCGTGCGACTGGATAGGCGGGGCAGAACCTCCAGTAGCCGGGCGCGCCGTCTCCCCGATGGGCAGAATCACCTGCAGGGAGGCGTCATCCCAGTAGGAGTCGTTGTGCCTCACCCGCCACCCATTCTGCCCCCGCGTGAACACAGTGACCTGGTCCGCCTGGGCAACTGCTTGCACCCTCACCTTCGCCCAGCCATCGTACTGCTGTACCCATGTCGACCAGACCACCTCGCTGGCAGTACCACTCGTGCCACCAAAGGGGTCCAGGCCAGCCGAAATCTTATAGTCGCCCACCCCCTTCGAGCGATCGAAATCGTCCTTCGAACTGCTCCATACGTACACCCAAATGGAAAACGATACCGTACTGCCCCGAATCACCGGCACCCGCTGATAGATTCCTGCCGTGTGTGTGGCAAAGGTGGTGAATTGCTTCTGCCCAAGGCTCCCCGAATGCACCCGCCCTTCGCCACCCCGCGCAGTCCGCTCCTCAGGCTTGTACTCGGGACGACGCAGATAGCCTAGCGCCTGTTCCTCCTCTGTCCCCTTGACCCACCAGGGATCCCATCCCTCCGCTACGGTCACCTCTACCGCATCGCGCACCGAGAAACCCTCTTCAAAGTCGGGGTTCCGCAACACCCCCACCATTCCGTCCGCTGTCGGCCATCCATCCGTCTCCCCCGTTGCCCGGTAAGAGTACTCGCCTCCCTCAACTCCGGACAACAGTTGCCCCGCCGGAGGAGTCACCTGCAGGCTGGCATCATCCCAGTAAGAGTCGTTGTGCTTCACCCGCCACTCGCCCTCACCGCGCGTGAAAACAGTGACCCACTCCCCTCCTGCCACGCCGGATACGGTGAGCTTGGCCCACCGATCATAGGCCATCAACGATCTCGACCATATGACCCCCTCGGCATTGCCCCAGGAGCCTCCTTTGGGGTCCATGCCGATCGACACCCGGTAGTTGCCCGGCATCTGCGAGCGATCGGGGTCGTCCTTGGAACTACTCCACACGTACACCCACATGGAAAACGACACGACGCTGCCCGGAACAACCGGCACCCGCTGATAGACGCCTCCCAGGTGAGTGGCATAGGTGGTGGCCTGCTTCTGAGCAAAGGTCCCCGACCTGACCCGGCCTCGACCATCTTGGCCTCGAACTGCCGGCTCGTACCCTGGTTGCCCGGAGAAGCTAGGGCTTTGTTGCTGATCATCGGCTTCCACCCACCAGGGCTGCCACCCTTCAGCAACTGTGCCGCCGCGCACCGCCGAGAAGCCTTCCTCAAAGTCGGGGTTTTGGAGCACCCCCCGGCGTCCGCCAAGTGAACTGGCGGGCGTCGAGAGGCCATCAGCCTCCGCCTTGGCTGCCGGCAAGGGGAGCAAGCACACCAGCAGAATGACCACCAGCCACCCGAATGACCTCTTGTGGCAGCCAGCAATGGTCGAGAGTATCATGGGCTCTTTTCTTCTTTCTTCACACCACCTGCCCGCTTCTCCGCACCAGCGGCGTCGTACCGTGAGTGCATGATCCTTGAGCATTCTCCAACGTGAGCGCCGGGACAGGTGATCGCGCCCGAGGGATCTACCTGACGGCCCTGAACGTGCCGCCCAAGTCCAAGGCACACGCGGGAGCAATCGATGGAGGAAACGAGGGGTGTGCCCGGCGTTGCCGCGGGCACACCCCCAGATGGTGCCACTACCGCTTCAGGTTCACTAGTTCCTGCAAGACTTCATCGCTGGTGCTCACCACCCGCGCGTTGGCCTGGAAGCCACGTTGGGCAACGATCATGTCGGTGAACTCTCGAGCCAGGTCCACGTTCGACATCTCCAGAAAGCCCGAGGAGATGATCCCCCGCTTGCCCTGGCCCGCAACGCCGATCTGAG
>DATKWG010000073.1:0-47772 GCA_035529675.1 Anaerolineae bacterium | reverse complement strand
GCTGTCAATTCACAAAGGCTCATCATCAAGATGATGCCAGTCATGCACGTCGAGCTTGTTGATCTCGTACCGGGCCATGGCCGGATCCCAGCTCACGTAGAGATTCGGCGGCACTTCCCCTACGAACTCGCGTCCGCGTGCGATCGCATCCTTGAGCGTAGCCGGCACCGCCGTGGCAAAGAACTCTCGCACTCTGGCTCGCTCCGCGTCGCTCAGCTTGCCGGTCGAGGGCACGATGGGCGGCTGTGGGGGCTGTGGATGTTGGAGGGCCGCAACCCTCGTGTAGTCGGCTAGGCAGTTGCCCACGTAGTGACCCACGATGTCGAATCCCTTGGCTCGCCAGTCGGCAGCGGCCCCCGTCTGGAACAGCGAGGCGTAGAGCACGTCGGTATCGGGAATGACCCGCGCGTCGTAGCCAGTCAGCCAGGCGTAGTAGGCGTTCGGGTCCGGCGCGCCTCGAAAGCCGTGAACGGTGTGGCCCGTCTGCCACACAGCTCGATCCCAGCCAATCTCGGTCAGGATGATCGGCGGCAGACGCAGGTTGTGGGCCAGTATCTCTTGTCGTGCCTTCTTGTAACGCATCACCCGCCAGGGATGCCAGAGGAAGGCCATTCCGTCATCTGCTGCGACACCTTCTGGCCAGGCGTACTCGTGCTCTCCAAGAAAGTCCGCGTGCTTCAACGTTGCCCCGTAGAATTGCCAGTGCTCCAGTTTGGCCCAGCCAACCGAGAAGTTGCCGACGATGATGCGGTTTCCGTGAATGTGGTAAAGCCGTACCAACTCCGATTCGCATTCGTCTAGCCATCGCATGTCGTCGTCCGACCAGTCGATGAATTCGTTGCCGCTCTCCACCACGTCGGTCAGACTGCGCCAGTCATCATAGCCTCTCACGGTGGACTCAAAGAACTTGGCTGCTCCTGCTTTGCCTTCCATAACCCACGCACGCCATTGCGCATCCTCTACGTGCTCCCGCCGCCAGATGAAGGGCCTGGGCACGCCGCACTGGTCGTACTCAGGCAGCACCTTTTCCCTCAACCATGCCGGAGTCACATTCCCCATGCACTTGATGGCCGGGTAGAGCGCCATCCGCAGGTGCTCCGCCGCCGCGTCGCTACTCTCCTGGACGTGGGCTGCTAGTTTCGTCATCGATCCCCTCTCCCTCCTCTGGATTCCCTACAGGCAAGGTCTTCTCGACCTCCGCGAAGGCCTGACGTACTTTGTCCCTGAGTAGGGTCTTCTCGATCTCTGCGATGGCCTGTCGCACCTTAGCCCTGAAGCTACTGAGTAGCAGAAGCGTCTCGACCTGAGCATCTATGGTGCCTGGTGCTCCAAAGCTGATCTCCGTTAGGAATCGCTCAAGAGTTCTTGCCTCCTCTAGCGTCACGGCCTTGATGTCCATCACCCTCTTCTCTCTATGTCATCGAGTCGCTGCTGTAGCCCCGCAATCTCGGCCTTGAGTGCCTCGCGCAAAGACCTTTAGGCAAACGCATCACGGTCTCCCCGAATCCTCTATGCTGCTGCGGGCGTAAGTAGACACACGTCAGAGGTCGCTATCGAAAAGTCAACGAAGTGAGCACCTAATACACAGCTCGAAAAGGTAGCGAAAGTTACCTTTCCTTCAATTGTCAGGGATGTCCCTGTAGCCCCAGCTTTTTGAGAAACGGTCAATGTTCCCCCGATTCCGCTTATATTGTCAGTGCCTACCTGTTGAATGGTAGCGACAAGTGCGTTAGAGGCAAATCCAGTAACCGTAACGAAGTAGGTGCGGGAAATGGCGCACGAACTGCCGCCAGTTGTCCTACCTGTCACCGAAACAAGCAGAAAGCCGTTGCACAAACTCCTGTATATCGAGTTAGCGGGTGCGGAAGGGGCTGTGAAAACCATCAAGTCCGCCATCGTGTTATCGGCTGGCCCTTTTATTGCTACCTCGGTAACGTCATAGATTGCAGTGGTGCTCGTGATGCCACGAATACGACCAGCAAGGAAAGCATCGCCTGTCCCAGCCCCCGACGTGCCGACGTTGAGGCCTGCCCCAACTATCAATGTATCGTTCGTTCTGAGGACATCAGCAGCGCTACGGAAAAGCCCAACATCAGCACCGAACATCATGGAGGAGGCAACGCTAAGAAGACCGCCCACGCTAAAGGCATTGTCTGTCTTCAATTCACCCGGGGCGTTACGATAAAGATTGCCAGTACCGCCACCCCAATCGATTACTCCTCCAGCCTCAAGCAACAGGTCGTCCTGTAAGGCTACATCTCCCACCCCTGCTGGTACGGTCACTGTGCCGACGTTGAGGCCAGGACCCCAATAGCCTGCCTGAACACCTCCGACCAGTATCCCAATCTGGTTGTCGCCGAGTCGGAAAAATCCCGTGTCGGGATCAGCGCAGAATCGAAGTCCTGGCACCTGTTTGTTGCCGTCGGCAATGCAGAGCCCACCCGTGAGCGCCAGGAAGATCGGACATTCTATCGCCTCTAGGTGAGAGGCCCGAGCACGCAGATCCTGAATCTCTTTCCAGAGAACTTCCAGTTCGTCAGACATCACTCGTCTCCACTGTCAAAACCTCCCCACGTTGCGCGTCGACTGTGAATCGTACTCCAGTGATCTTTCTAGTTGCAGAGAGCGAGATAGACCCAGCCTCGAACAACGCAGTGACTAGATCGCCCAAGTAGTAGTGCTTGCCATAGAGACAGGCTGGCACCTGAAGCAGGTCGAACGTCAGCACTGGTCGAGCCTCGTGCTCGTCCAGCAGCGCGTCGCCTTTACTGTTCAGACCGTCCACGCTAGGCGTATTGCGAGCGTCAGTGAACAACTCGTGACGATTCCAGGTACTGTCGTCGATGGTTCCCGCGTCGATTCGCCAGACCAATACTCGACTTGTCTGCTGACCCTGACCACCAACCCAGATAGCGTTCTTTTCAGTAGAGCGATGGACAGAAAGGACGGGTCTTGCCATGTTCCCGAGCGGCAGAGAGAAGATCACTGTAGCTGATCTGTCTGTACCGAGTTGTCCGTCGTACCAGCGGAACTCGAAGGTGGCCTCCCCAGTGCCTACGACATCAAAGTCGCCACCGCCGATCCTACCGATCTCCTGCAAGACCTCCAGCACATTCTTGGAGAAGCGGGCGAGATAGACAGGGTTTCCATTCGCTCCATCTAGCTCGATACTCAAACCTGTCGTCACGCGGCCCACGCCGGCGTCAGCCCCAACTTGCTCGAGTACGAACTCCTTAGCGACCGTCTCAGCGACGTTAGCCTTAGAGGCCTCTGACGAGGCAGTAAAGTTCGCAATGATGCGTCGATTGAGAAGATCGACGTACCCGCGTCCCTGACTCTGGAATGTGAACGAGCCATCTGCGTTGATAATGTAGTCGGCGTTGCGATGGAACGCTTCGATCTCTTTCGTCCAGTTGATGCTCTGCTCGGGCCAGCGCCGCCAGAACTCGAGCTGACCGTCCAGCTCAAAGAGTGCGACCTTGACATTCTCGCCAGACATACGTAGAGAGTACAGTGCCGGAGCATTGACCCGCTTCTCCGCGCTGAATGACTCGTAGTCGTCGACGATCGCGGCCAGTGATCCGTCAGCCTGTTTGAGCCTAATCTGCCAGATTACAGGCATGGTCTACTCCGGGCCTATGGCGAGCCAGTTGATGTCAATAGTCAGCGGGTCGCCGGGATAGCTGATCTCTCGACAGTAGACAATCGTGCAGGAACTTGCGCTTGCAGTGACGCAACGTAGTCTTACAATCTGATCGAGAGGAACAGATGTTGCAAGACTGACAACGACCAGTGGACTATACGAGAAGGCGATTGGGAAGTTGAACTGAATCGTGGCTTGGGAAGTGTCGCCAAAGGCAGCAGCTTTGCAACCCACCTGCATTCTTACGGCGGTGGGGGTGTAGCTGTTCGCACCTGAGACATCCCACTCCGTCGCACTCCCCCCCTGTCTCCGCGTGAGTGCGGGCACGCGGTTGCCCACCTTGGTGTCGTCTATCGAGTCGTCTGGGTGGTCTAGTAGCGCCGCCCCCTTGTGCGTGTTCAGGGCCGTCGTTACAGCATCGACCGTGTCCTTCCGCGCGATATCGTCGGCAGCAGAAGGGGCTGCCACCGCTGCACGCCCAGACGCATCTCGATGCACCAGCTTGTTCGCAGTCGGGTCTGCCGTACTGCCATGAGTCCCTACTGTCGCGAGCGCTGCGTGCGTTGCTATATCCGTCGTAACAGTGCTCTTCAGCGCGATATCGTCAGCAGCAGAGGGGGCTACCACCTTGGCCCGACCCGCAGCATCTCGATGGACTAGCTTGTTCGCAGTTGCTGCAGTCGTACTGCCGTGGGTACCTGCCGTTGCCAGCGCCGCGTGGGCATCCACGTAGGCTTTGGTCGCCGCATCCTGCGCCGCCGCTGGGTCTGCAAATCGAGCCCTAGCGGAAGCGTCACGTATGACCACCTTGCTTGCGGTCTCTGCCGAGACTGCTCCGTGAATCCCCGTCGTTGCCGCGATGTGAGCAGCAAGGTTAGCGATCACGTCGATGTTCGGCGCCAGGTAGTGTCGATCGTCCGTGATGCTCACCACGTCACCAGTGGTGATCGTCCCGTAGGCGATACTGATGTCCCAGGTCACTCCGGAGTTGTGGACGGCATCTGGTGGTGCCGGCGCACCATCTGCGGCCTCGAGCAGCGTGATTCGCACTGTTTGAGCTACCCAGCTCGCTCGAAGGACCAATCGCCAACCAGTCGTGCCAACAACTGGGTGAGTGAGTCCCTTTGTCACAGCTGACGTATTCCAGTACGGATAGCCGTAGACTACAGCCCCGCCAGTGTCGATCTGAAGATTACGCCCCCCAATGTCTGTGACCTCGAGATCGTTCAAGAACCCAAGAGCTACACCCTCGGTGTCGGGATCGTTCAGCCACAGCATCCGGAACCACTGGGTCAGCTCGGCCATCGTGTATCCACCGGCCGCACCGTCTCCAGTACCGTCCGTTGTCCAATGCCCACTATCTTCAGCCATGTCTCCTCCTACAGCCCCACGTACCTGCAACGGTATGAAATGGCGATTTCGGTATTGGCGTTGATGCCCGTCCCAGTGACTTGAACGTCATTGATCCCACTCGCCGCCTCTGGATCGGCCGCGAGGTGCCAAGTCGCCAAGTCCGAGTCGCTAGTCAGATCGGCTATCTTGTTGGCCGCCGTATCGTCTACGACGGTCTTGTAGCCGTAGCCTAGATTGATTTCGTACCAGTGCCCGTCATCGATGGTCACACCATCGAAGTCTAGTTTCTCGTCTGTGGTGAGATTCCTGATCTCCAAGTCTGTGACTGGACCCGTGATCCTGATGACGGGATAGGTCAGGAACGTCCCTGCGTAAGTGATCGAGAGCGTCTGATCCAACGTCGCGGCGCCGACGAGCACGGGGACGGGCATAGGCACCGCGTAACCAGTACCAGCGCCACCGATCCCGAATGTCTCCACCGAGGAGGAGGTCGCTCTGAGGACCCCTTCCGGGCAGAAGAGTTCGATGACGGTCTCCTCGGAGAAGCCCAACCGATTTCCAGTGGGGAATGAAAGCCCACCCGCAAAGTGCGCGTTCATCTCTCGGTGTCTGCCGCTAGGGTATCCGAACGTGACTATGATCGGATCATTGGAGAGATTCAATGCCTTGAGGAGTTTCTCATGCCGGTCGTATAGGGTCTCGAGCGTCGTTGCAAGTGCGACGATGCCCAACAGAACCTGCCTGGGCTGGACGCGGAAGCCACGATCCGTCACACCATGCTGGTACGGGCCCTGCTCGGAGAGCCGGCGTACCGGCACCATGCCCAGCCCCTCGTGACGAACCAGTAGAAACTCCGTCCCATCATTGAGGTCATACACAGTAGAGCCGGTTCGAAAAGTCACGGTGATCTGGCTCATGCGCCGCTCCTAGCGCCCGCACCGGCAAACCGGAGGAAGCGAATGTCGGCCCGCAAGTCTGAGTCGGTGCTCGCTGGGTAGGCGTCCCGCTGGATGTAGAAGTTTTGCTCGACAGACTTGGAGAAGCTCTGGCTTGCTCCAGCTAGCGCCCCAACGGGGATGGACGTACTTTGTAGGACTCCCTGGGCAAATCCCTCCATCGCCTGCTGGGCCAATCGGGCGAACACCTTTGATGGAGAGCTGATCCCCAGCTCTTCCTCGACGACTGTGATAACTTCCTGCATGGCTCGGACCATCGCGTCCAGCACGTCGGCGGCGTTGGCCTTGATACCCAGTTCCATGCCACCCAGGATATCTTCGAGATGCAGGTCATAGTCCTCGATGAGCTTCAGCAGCTCAACCTGTTGCTGCAGGAACCCGAGTTCCATCTGCCGCTCCTGCAACGCCGCAATGCGCTCCTCATGCTGTACGACCTGGGCTGCTATCCGCTCACGCTCCTCCCAGAGTTCCAGATAGCGGGCGGCACCGGTCAGGCCCGCCTCCTCCAGAGACTCCATCTCCTCGCTGATGCTTTCAACAGCCTGGCGCAACGGGTCTAGGGTTCGAGCCTCCAGCATACTGACCGCTGCGCTGGCCAACCCGCCAAACACTCCGCCGATCGTAAAGAGTTCCTGCAACTCACCGCGAATGTCCTTAGCGCTCTCGAACATCTTGCGCATACGGGTCCCGAAGGCCGTGCTTAGCCTGGGTAGCCAGTTGTCTACCAGGTCTCGAAGGGCATCGGCGATACCTCGTAGGGCCGTCTCGAAGAGGCTGGGCGATTTGGTCTTCAGCCAGTCTGGTAGCTCGAGCTTGGCCAACCAACCTGTCAGCGACTCAATCGCCCCCACAACTTTCGTAGAGATGATCGTCCAGATGTTGCTGAAGGTATCGTAAAGGCCGCCTAGAAGGTCAGAGACGGCTTTTACCTGTATCGCCAGACGATCCCTGAAGATGTCCGCGCATGTCTTGAGGATTGGGTTGACATCATCGGTCAGCTTGCCGAAGAGCTTGTGCCAGATTGCTATTAGCACCTCGAGCTCAAACCCGACCACCTCTTTCCACAACTTTGCAAGGGCCTCGAATATCGGATAGACGTCCTCGCTGATGACCCTCCAGACCTCGGACAACGCAGGCTTGAAGGTCTCCTCCCAGAGCTTACTCTGTGTCTCGACTGCCTCAGTGACCTCTGTGTCGAGCTGCTTGACAAAGTCTCCGAAGGCGGGGATGACGCTCTCGGTCAGAAACTTCCAGACTGTCCCCAGTGCTGGCTTGAGCGTCTCTTTCCAGAGCGTCGCTGTAGCCTCGGTAGCTTCCTTGAACCTCTCCTCGAAGAGCTTGGCAAGCTCTTTGATCTTGGGAACGACTTCCTCTACAACATAGTCTCGGACGACTTGGAGTGCCGGCTGTAGCGTCTCCTCCCACCATTTGCGCACGACCTCGACCGCTTCGGGGATCTTCTCTTTGAGCCAGTTGTAAGCTGTCTCGAAGGCCGGAAAGATGTTCTCTTCGAGATAGTCCCAGACGACCTTGAGTGCAGGCTTGAACGTCTCTTCCCACCACTTGCGGGCGACCTCGACAGCCTCGGGGATTTTCTCTTTGAGCCAGTTGTAGGCCGTGCCGAAGGCTGGGAACACATTCTCTTCGAGATAGTTCCAAACCGTCTGGAGCGCTGGCTTGAGAGTCTCTTCCCACCATTGACGGGCTGTCTCGATAGCTTGCGGGATCTTCTCCTGCAGCCAGTCGTAGACCTCGCCGAACTTGGGAAGGACATTCTCGCTGATAAATCGCCACACGATCTCGAACGCCGGCAGGAGCGTGTTCTCCCAGAATCGTCGCGCCGTTTCGATCGCGGCAGGAAGCATGAATCCAAGCCATGACCACAACCTTTGCACAACGGGAAGGACCCGCTCTTCTGCGAGCTTTCTCCAGTCGGCGAGCGCGTCGATAAAGTCCCAGACCCGATCCATCACCTCTTCTGGGAGAAAGGTGTCTAGGAACTCGGCTAGGCCGACCAGAACAGACTCCAGTAGAGTCTTACCCTCGTCCCGTGCCCAGGCGAACGCACCGGCCACACCGCCGAAGGCATCCACGACGTGCGTGACCGTCTCGATGACGGGACCCTTGATGAAGTCCACCAGCTTGGGCAGCCACTCTTTCGCAAGATCGCCGACGGCCCCGATGAGCGTTTGGAGGATAGGCAGAAGGGCTAGGCCGATCTCGTCCTTGGCGTTGGCCATCATCGTCTGGAAGGCTGCCCACTGCTGGGCTGCTGAGCCCGTGACCTCTGGCATCAGCGCCGTGTTCTCGGCGAGCTTCTCCATCACGACGGCCATCATGCCAGCCTGCTGTTGGGCCTTGGTGAGGGCGGCTTCTTCGACGCCGAACATCTCGGCGGCCTTGGCGACGGCCTCGCTGAGCGATACCTGGATGCCGAGGTTGTCCAGGATCATCGGCGACATACGACCGACGCCCTTCACGAGGGAGTCGATCATGTAGCCCATGTCCTGACCTGTCGCAGCGGAGACTTTGGAGAGATACTGCATGGCTTCGGGCAGTTGGTCGGCGAAGGTCTTGCTGACGAGCTGTGCGGCAGTGTTGTAGGACGCCATCAACTCGGCGTCCTTGACCATGCCTAGAGAGCCCTCACGGAGAGCCTGCATAGTCTCGCCAGCGTCGGCGGTGATGCCGTTGAAAGCATCGCGGATACCCTCAAGCGGCATAGCGTCAAAGGCCGCCTTGACTGCGGCGGCCCCAATAGCAACGATGCCAGCCACGGCGGCCGCCCCGAGGACCTTGACGCCCTTGGCAGCGAGCCCCCCGACGCGGGATACCCAGCCGCGTGTCTCGCCCTCGCTGTCCTTCAGCCCCTTCTTGAGGAGGTCATCCTTTACGCCCAGGTGCAGCAGAGCGTCACCTATCTTCAGTGCCACTTTGCCCCCATCGTGATCATCAACTGCTCGGAGGACACTACTCGATGCCGTGTCCCAGAGAGAGTGCCCCGCAGATCTCCGTCTTCAGGCGTCAGACCCTGACCAAGCGCCCGCACGACCTCAATCGCTTGCAGTCTTGCCTCCCACCGCTTGCGACGCAAGTACGCCATTTGCAGCGAGGCGAGTAGGACGGGTTCGAGTTCATCGTCCCACACGCCCCACTCTGCTAGAGCTAGTTCGGCGGTATCCTCGGCTACTTTGAGCCAGTCAACTTGGTTACTCTGCCGAGGATCCCCCCGAAAGGGTAGGCGAGACCGAGCACCGAGCCGAAGGCGTCGAGAAGCTCACTGTCGTAAGCCTCCGTGCTCGCGACTTCCAGCTGGGGCGCGTAGTCTATGAGCAACTTGACCACGGTATCCACTGACCCGACCAGGAGTCCAGAGACAGTCTCGACTATGTTCGACAGAGCGTCGCCGTCCGTGAGACTGGTGCCTGGGAGGCCCTTCAGCAGTTTTGCCAGCTCCGCGAATGGCTCGTCCAGCTTCTTCCGCCACGTGGCGTTCGCCCGACTCCGCAGCTCCTGGATCTCGAACTCCTGGCCGTTGAGCGTTACCTTGACTTTCCTCATCAGGGTGCGTTAGCCGTGAATCTGTAGAACTGGCAGAGCTTTTCGCCAACGGCCTCATCTACCTTGGTCAGGGCCTTGATCTGAATCGGGATTCCGGAGTAGTCGTCAGTTTTCTGACTGAACTCCAGGTTGCCGTTGATCATCGCCGTGCCCTTGTGGATAAGGAACCTGATAGGCTGGTCAACCCCGGTGCTGTCGATGAACAGTCCCTCGAAGCCCCACTGCTTTTCAGCGATCGCTGCCACGCCACCCAGCCCGGTCATGTCGTAGGCTTTCTGGTTTGCCGCAGCCGGAACGTCCGTCACGGTCCGCTGATCACCGCCCGCCAACTTCAAGTATGCTGCGGTCAACTCCGCGAGAACGGTCTCGAGCGTCAACGCCTCGGCCGTGCGGACGCGCTTGATCGTGCCCAAGGCCTCCTCGACGGTCAGATTGGCCTCCGTGCTCGTGTAGGCCAGTGTGAGCGGTGCCTTCGTGAAGCCTACGCGAACCCAGTTCCCGCCCCAAGCAACGCCGTACACGGGCTCTGTCGTACTGGGTGGGGCATCGTCTACACCAGCAACATAGAGTGCCGCGCCCGATTTGATGATGTTTGCAACCACAGGAAGCGCCATGATAAACCTCCTATTGTCTCAGCATGACTGTAAAGTACGCCAGCACAAAGTACCAATCTGTTTCAGGTTCGGCCAGAAGCTGGCCGACGCCCTCGGTCAACCCCCAGAGAAGAGTGCCGTCGTGTCCATTATGCAGTGCGTCGTAGAGCAGCCGATACAACCCAAACGACTCGACCTCACTCGGAGAATCCAGCGCGTCGAAGCCGTAGCACTTGAATTGCACCGAGCAGACCAGGAGCGCATCCTCATAGTCAGGCCCGCCGCCGGGGCGAACCATGAACACCACGCAGTCGCCATCAGCTGGCGTGTAGCCCTTTGGAGGTTCAGACCGACCAGCGTGGAGCCGGTCGCCCACGCGAGTGGCAAACGGCTCCTGGAGGGCCAGAAACTCCTTGATTGCCACATGCGGGTCGATCATAGGTTCCGGCTCCGGCGTACCGCTGCGATCTCTCCGCCCACGCTCTGGATCCCCTTCTGCAGGCCCTTATACATGAACTGGTGCTTCATCTCCTGGTCGATCGTGTATTCAGCCGCTGCGTGAACGGCGGATGTGTGAGGGGGTATCTTCGGAACTGCGTTCACCCGCTTGCGCTCGACCATTTGACCAGTCTTCTGGCTCTTGTAGGCGCCAGATGGGTTGCCTTTGTCCTTCACGGGCCCTACGGCTGGGATGGTGTAGACGGCGTTCCGCATGAAGCCGGTGTCAACGGCCGGCGCGAAGGTTATCGCGACCTTGATCTCCCCCTCAACTTGGAAGGCCAAACGTGTGAGGAGCTCGTCGGTCGCCCCCTCTATCGTCGCTAGCAGGTCTTCCTCATACCAGTCAACCGTACCGGCCATGACTAGATCCGTATGGCCGCGATCGACACCGAAGTCGCTGTAGTGACATCGATGTGGACCACGTCGGTACTCTGGTTGTAGACGCCCGGCTGGAATGGCCCGATGAACTCCTCAGTGGCTGCGGCGATCGTCACGTCCCGATCATCGATTGCCAGGCCGTCCACGGTGTTCGGCGTGATGATTGTGAGCTTGGTCGTCCCCGCCGCCTGTGCGTTCTTGACGTGAATGAAGGTCCTGCCCTCATTGGCGAAGGCAACACCCGAGGCCTCGAAGGCTGTGTAGCCGGCCGTAAGCCCCGCTCGCACCATTGCTTGGACTGTCAGCGTTTCTCTAGCCACGATCCTTTCCTCCTATGACCCATGTCTTGGTTTCCCAGTCGGTGATAGCATCCCAGGCCAGAAAGTCCAGCGCTCCCAGGGGGCGCTCGCCATACATATGACTTGCGACAACGGATCGATCCATGTAGATTGGGAACCCAGCAGCTATTGCCTTCTGACAAAAGTACCGGTCACACCCGGTTGCTTGATGCCCTGGCTCGCACGTCCGTTGGAACCAGGGGGGTTCGATTGCCTCAAAAACATCCCGTCTGACCAGGAGACAGTGCGTTCCCACAAAAGCTCGCTCGATCAGTGCATCATCAGGACGCGGCTCGAGAACGAGAGGACTGGATGTCCACATCTCTTTGTGTGTCCCGATCCAGTGCCGTATCTCGTCGATCTCTACGCCGTATTCGTTCGGCCCCAAGTCAGGCCGAGCTTGACTAAAGGCGATCGGTATCACGGGTGGATACCGCCCAAACACCAGAGGGCTGATGATCGGCACGTCCCATGACATCAGTCGCCTCAGTGTTTCTGGATGTATGACCGCGTCTCGATCGACTTGCATCAACCACCCACAGTCGGCCAGAGCCAGCAGTCCCTGAACGAGTGCGTCCCGCGCTTCGGGGATCGGCAGAGGTCGATCCGGCGTGCCTGCACGAACTTCCACAAAGCCGTCGGGAGATCTGAGCGTCATCATGCTGTCGTGCAATGCCCACGTCGGCGGCCCAGCGACAGGGATCCCCACGACGACCTTTTGTGAGATCGGGAGCTTGTACTCGACTGGAATCCCGTCAATGCGTAGACTAAGTCGTGTCACCACTGGTTGCCATCCTCAGCGAGAGAACTAGCCCGGAGGGGCCTCGTTGCTTTGGTCCAACAATCTCGTAGACCTCCGCTGTCGCCAATGCCTCGCGGTACCGCTTGGTCACCCGTACCCGATCGTGGGTCCCGATGACTGTGTCGATAGGCAGTCTGAGCGTGGCATCGATCATTGCCAACTCTCCAGTGTCGAGCACTTCTCTTGGGCGCACATGCTGAAACCCACAGGACAGCGTAGCTATCGCCGTGTATCGAGGTCTGGGATTGCCGTAGCCGTCACTGACGGACGAATACTCCAGGATCTCGCACTCGTCCTGCATAGCACCTTCCTGCGTGGCCCGCATCCGCGAGATCTCCGTAGCCGTGAGACTCCGCATCAGAGAGCCCTCTCACGCTTTCTAGCCCAGTATCGTTTCAGACCCGCCGAGATGCTGGCTCTCTCGGCATCCGTGCGTGGTCCTCTGCTTTGATTCGTAGCCGCACGAGCTAGTTTCGCCTTGTGTTCCTCAGTGCATGGCCGGCCCTTCTTCGCCTGGCTGATCTTTCTTCGCGTCTCCTCGCTACAAGAGTGTCCCTTCTTAGCCTCACTGATCTTACGCCGACATTCATCAGTAAGATGCCGCCCTTTCAGTGCGATACGTACTTTTGGTTTAGGCATAGAATGCCGCTGACGAAAGTCTAAATCTAGCCAAAGTGCTTTCATTCGGATACTTATAGCATTACGGACTTCAGCGGCCATTGTCCCTGATGCTATTCCGCCACGCGCTAGCGACGACATATTGTAGTTCGGATCCTCGTGGTCAAGATAGAACTGTTCGCTAAGGATGCATTCATCCCGAGTTGTGAGTTCCTCAAGAATCTCAAAGACAAAAACCTCTCGACCATATCTATCGAAAGCCCTTTGCAGGTAGCGACTATGGTGATTCCTGGCCTGAAGTAGGACCAAATGACGACGCCATCTGCGCTGCAAGTTCAGAGATCGCCCAATGTAGCAATGACCATTGATGGTATTCCGGATCTGATAGATTCCGGCCGCCAAGTTATTCTCCCTCCGGAAGGTTGCCAATCCAGGGAAACACGTCCTCATCAGGCGTGCTCGGCCAGACGACGGGCGTTATCACCCTGATTGCCCGTCGGCTTCGATAGTATCTGGCCCGCTTGGCAAACATCTCGGCCACCTGGGCCCGATCGTACCGACCGCCGTCGGCAGCAAAGTTGAAATCCGCAGCGACGACGGCGGCCTTCTCATCCCAGATGTCCGCAGCGGCGGGGTTCAGATCGTAGGTAGGAATCCAACTCTCGTTGGCGTCCGGCGTCGGGGGTTCGGTCGAGGTATCCCAGGTGTAGGGCTCCTGAGCGAGCTCGTCCATGAGTGGATACCGCTCGATGTACTCGGTGATCAAGTCGTCGTCATACGTCGTATCATCCGGCTCGTTGACCATCCGACGCAACCTAGCGATCTGTGCCGCCGTTGCAGACATCAGTCACCTCACGGAAGGGCTCGAAAGCTCCTAGACGTGCCGCATGTAGTGGACGAGCACCTTTCCAACCAAGCCCGTAGTGTCGGCAGAGCCGGTCACATTCAGGTACTGCGTAGCACCCCAGACGATGTGCTCGGCCTTCGCAGCGGGGTTCAGCCCGTTGTAGCACTTGCCAGTGGCAGCATCGACGGTCAGGGCGCTGACGAGATCTGAAGCGTCAGTGGTTGCGGCTGCGCCGATACCCACATTCAGGTTGGCAGCAGAGTCAGGCTGGGTTTCTACAGCCACCACGACCTTCGTGATGACGACGGCTTTACCCTCGGGATTGAGAACAGAGCCAACCGCCCCGCCGGCAGTAGAGACAACGCCGACCATGTCAAGTACAAAAGAACCACCCTCGAAAGGCATGATAAACCTCCCAGTGTCTGGGGGCCGGCGGCACCGGCCCCATCAGTTGTGCGAACAAGCAGCCTCAGTCGATGACAGTAGACATCAGACCACCCTTGTAGGCGGTGGCGTAGTCGGCTGCCAAGATGTCAACCTTGTCGTCTGCGATTGTGGTGACCCCTGCAAAAGAGTTATGCCCTCTCAGCAAGATCTGGTGAGGAACAGCGCAGTTGTCGTCGATAGCCTGCGCCAGAGCCACACCCAGGAGATTGTGGAACAGGCAGTCCTCGAACTGCTGGCTCCAGCCCTCGTTGTCGATGTCAGACTGCACGTAAACCAAGACGTGCGTGGCGGCCCCGCCCCCCCAGCTCTTGAACTCGCATTTGACGAACTTGTTGCGCTGGTTGTCTCCGGCGCCTTTGTGCATCCACAGCCCGTAGGAAGCCCCCGTGCGCACCGCTGTCGTTTGACCGATGCTGCAACGGAGGAACACGTTCTCCCCGCCCGACAACTTGAGCGAGTAGGACGCGGCATCCGTGGGGAAAGGGCACATGAAGAAGACGTTCTCGAAATAGCACCTTTGGCCTGTCATGATTGCGACCCCGGCCGCAGAACCGGACGCCTTCTCATTGCCGAACTGCATGTTCTTGACGATGCAGCCGTTCCCAGAAAACGTGATCACTGGCGTCAGCGCGGTGGCAGTCGCCATAACAACGCGAGATCGTTGACCGACCCCATAGAGGCTGGGTCCGAGACCGACCAGGTGTGTGTAGTCCTTGTCCCAGAGGATGGCCGCTGTTGGATTGTCAGCTGTGGCCCTCGCAAGGAAGAGAACTGTGTCGTGCCGCTCGGCGACGCACTTGTCCTCTGCCTTTATGAGGGTCTTGAGGGGTTTGGTCCACCGATCGCCGAGCGCGGTGTCCACGCCCTCTTCAGGGTCCACGAGAAAGATTCTGGATTCTGGACCTCGCGGGATAGCCAGCGTGGCCAGATACTCGGTGATAACCCGAGGGTACAGGCTCATGGCATTTCCTCCCTCCCACCGTAAGCCCTATGGGCGCAGCCGTGGGATTGTGTGGTTTTGATCTATTCGTTTGTGTCGCCTCGTCTATGCGGCCGGCAGCAGCACCGAGAACGGCCACCGATTGGCCTCGGTCGGCTGGATCTTCCTGATCGGGTTCGGGACTTGCCAGGCGAGTCGCATCACACACCGAAGCGCAACCATGTCCTGCTGCGCCAAGTTGAAGGTGATGTTGCCGGCCTCGTCCTGAATCACGGCCTGGTCCAGCACCTTGTAGGTGATATCCTGCCGCATACAGTAGATCAGCTGGTTCCAGTCTCCAGTGATCAGCAGGGCTTGGGTCGCATCCCAACTGTCGTTGAGAGGGAACTCGATCGGGGCACCGTCCAGGTCATAGCCAGTCCGAGCGGACATATCCTGCACGAAGATCGGATTGCCGTTCGCATCACGGAGGCCCCGGAGCCTTCCCCTCAGCGAGATAGCAGCCACATGACCAGTCGCCATATAGCCGTCTGCCTCAATCTTGGCGATGACCCCATTCTCGTTCATCAGGTCATCGTAGAGATCAGCTCCGGTGCCATCGGTGACTGTGTGTGCTGGCGTTGCAGCGGCAGCTAACGGCAACAGGCCGAGCGGCCAGGCCGCTGGTGCGTTCGTGCCCCAAAAGACCGCAGCATCGAACACGCGGCCGAACTCTTCTATGATAGGCGGACGGATCTGACCCCAGATGTCATAGTCCACATCGTCCAGAACGTCCTCGGGGATCGGGATGATGCACGCGATCTCCTCAGCGTTCAGGTACTTGTTGCCCCAGAGAAGCTCGGTCGTCCTCTTGAGTCCCCCAGCGCCGACGGCGCTACGAGATACAAAGTACGCCGTTGGCAAGGACGACAGGACAGGCATCCGACGCTGAGCTCGGGGCATGTCGGGCACCCGACGACCGAGCTTCATCACGGTGCTCATCTCTGACACGCCCTTGATGATTTCCGGAGACACATCTTCCGGAATGAGTGCCGCAGCATCATTCCGGCTGATCACATGATCGAAATTAGCCACGATTCACCTCCCTATGTGACCCTCCCTGCTGCCGCACGGATAAAGGCGTTCATACCAGTCCCCTTCACGCCTCCCGTCTGACCTACACCGGCTCCAGCGTTCGCTGGCGCCAGCTTCGGCTTGGCGAACAGTACAGGGTGCTTCCTTTTCAGCTCGTCCCAGTCCACATTGCCCCTGGCGTCGAAGAGGGCATCCCCCAGGGCCGCGAGGTAGGCCAACCCTACATCTGAGCAGCCCATCTCGGGCTTACCCGCGTCCTCGTAGAACTGGGCCCTCTTTTCCGCGACCTCCAACTTGCTGGTCATGTCCTCAAGCGCCTTCCGCGCATCAGACCCCTTGTCCAGCTTGCCAGTTGCATCCCGCAACTGGTTTGCCAGAGTCTTGCGCTGGTCCTTCTCGGAGGTCAGCGCCGATCTGAGACCTGCAATGTGGGTATCCATGAGGGCTTTCGGGCCAGCCTCGAGCGCTGCGTACCAGGTGTCATAGGTAGGAGCCGGCGTCCCGCCGGCGTCCCCGCCACCATCCCCGGCGTCGCCAGCGTCGCCACCAGCGCCTCCAGTCCCTCCCCCGCCACCATCTCCGCCACCTCCGCCAGTATCGCCTTCAGGGGCGAAGCACCAATGATGTAACCAAGGATACTGCCAGCTAAGCACCTTTCACCTCCGCATCTCGCGCGAGTCGGGCATCCCGCCCTGCAAACAAAAAAAGCCCCACCTCATCAGCCGAGCTCTTGCCCAACTGACGGATGGGGCCAAACGCCTGTGTCGCGTCCAACCGTATTCGGTTGTGGTGCTAGCTATCGCTTGCCGTACCGCCTCTCAATCCAGCGGACTATCATCAGCAACGCATCGCGGAGGACCATCATGAAGTCGTGGAGCGATGGCTCTGTGGTCTCGGGAGCGCTCTGAACTCCACCTTCTAGCCCCATTATACACTACCTGACGGCAGAATGCAACTGGTTATGGTCACTGTCGCCTCGCCCGTTCACGGTTCGTACCTTGCCCAAAGGTAGACACCGCTGTAGCGTCGGGCCACTCGCTGCATGGAGGACCGGGCCGCTTTCTCGGATGAGGCGTCAAGCTCGGGGCGGATCCCCTCCATGATTGCATGGGCACCCTCGACGGCCCGCTCCATAGTGACGATGTCACCATTCTCCCAAATGAACTCGCCGACGATTTGCGTCTCGGCGTTCCTGTCCCGCTTGAGAATCAATAGTTTCATGGGATAAACATCACGTGCGCATAGTCCATTTCTTTCTTGAGTGCCTGGATGCGCTTATACACTTGTTCAGCATCTCCTTCCTTGAAACATGTGTGCATAATGTTGTCGATGTCTGCGAGCGGCACCTGGCTCCATTGTGCCAAGGTCTCGGTCATCTCTCGGATCTGTGCGGGCGGCACCTTGTTCCAGCCTGCATGGCCGGCCTGAAGCTCCCTAAAGAACCACTCGTCACGCTCCGCAAAAATGCCCTGCGCTTGGACCTGCTCCAAGGTGCGCTGGGTTGGGAGCAGCGCAAGTTCTCGAGAGCGGAAACTGATGCCGTGGTCTATTGCCCAGAGCTTGCCCTTTTCGTCTTCTAGGAAGTTACCATTGTGCCGGTCAGTATTCGCGATGACGCAGTCAAACATAGCCATTCTGGTACGCTGGGCGATGGCTTCATCGGTGCCTTTGCGCTCGTTTGTTATCTCGTGGGCCGTATGCGTATCAGCTACCCATCGCTGGACTGACCCGTCGAGGTACTTTTCCCCTATTTTGTATCTGCTATAGTCCGTCTCGGGAACCGCGTCATATCCGAGCAACTGGGCCAAGCGGTAGGCCGCAACCTCATTGTTCTCGTCAGTGATCAGCGCCCCGATGCCTTCCTGCGCGAGGGTGCCAGGCTTGAATATGGCCTTTGTTCCGTCTGGCCATTCCGTTACATAGGATGTCGAGGCACCCTTTTCGCCCTCTTCTAGGGCGCGGAAGAGGTACGGGTCTCCCATCTCGTGCAGGGTTTTGGCGGGCCCAGGCAGTTCAATCTTCCGCAGGTCGATCGGAACTTCCTTGGGCCTCTTGCCTTCGAGCAACTCCGTCAGGGGGACGACCCGCAGGCCCCCTCCCCAGGTGGGATCGAATGTGTGGGCTCCCAGTTGAGACCACTGGATCTGGCCGTCCTTGTAGGCGGCCAATCGCTCGTCGCCCATGATGCTGCGCTGGATAGCCTCGGGTTGCTGGTCAAACCAGTCTTTCCCGGCGGTCCAGGTGACCTCGGGCATGCCCTCCACCACAGGGACCTCTGTGCATGCGCCATTCGGGTGGTCTGGTATGATCTGGTTCAGGTTGTAGATCGTGCCGTCGTCGGCGAGACATGCGGGACAGACCCTTCCATTATGGGCTGCGAGCCGTTTCTGACCGATAACTACCCCGCTCTTCACATACTGGTCTACGCTCGCCTGCCGATAGACTCGCATCTGCTCGCTGCGGGCGATGACCAGTGCCTTTTGCAAGCCCCCAGTCAAGGCGTCCCGCATTCTCGCGGCTGTCTCGCGTGGGTTGCGTCCTCGAGCGGTGCCCTCGATGAGCTCGTCCATCAGCGTGCGCCAGCCAATCACACCCTGGTCTGGCAGCATCCTGCGCCAGAGAAGCTCAGCCACTGGCCTGCCGTCGGCGCAGATGCCGACCATGTGCTGGACAGCCTGAATGGGGAGCCGGTCGAATTGAGCGCCAACGCTTGGAAAGTAGCTCATCTGGATCGCTTGCGCGGATTGCCTGAGTCCCAGTTCGACCATCGCTTGCTGGCCGTATGTGATCGTCTGGCCTGCCCAGCTGGCGTAGTCACGGATCTCGCGCTGCGCCTGTGCCTGCAGGTGCTTGTATCGCTCGAGCCGATAGACCTTGGCGGGGCTGATGGATTGCCCAGCCTCTCGTGCCTCGCTCATCTCTCGCGCCAGCAGATTGATGTCGGCGTCTAGAGACCGCTCCACGGTCAGCCAGCGCTTGGCCATCTCCTGCATCTGGACGTGTTGCCGGGCCAGCAGGCCCTCCTTGAACTCGCGCATGGCGGCCACAACAGCTGCCTCGGGCGGAGAGGGGAGTAGCGCGGAGAGATGCAGGTACGACTCCGTCACGTCAGCTCCCCTTGTATCCAGCGGCATAGGCGGCCCGACCCTGCGCCTCCGCCTTCAGGCGTGCCTGCGCCTTGCTCCGCAGGCTGCCTGCGGTGTACGTGTAGCACTTGCCTGATTCTCCCCAGCGATACCCGCGCTTACCGTCCTGTTGGCATGTTTGTACTGGCATCGCAACCACTCGTCTCCTATGTCTTGAGTTAGGGCCGTACCGAGACCGAACCTTCCCGCCCGCCAAACCGAGAAAGCCGGTCCCGGCACGACCGCCATGGCTGGCCGCCAGTTATCCGGTTGAAGGAGAATCCGGGGAACTGGCCGTATCGTCAGACAACTCGTGCCCTTCTTTCTCCAACACGAAGTTTATCATGGCTTGTCTCTTCTCGGTATCTGTGAGTCCAGCGGCTGTTTTGCCTATTGAAAGGGCATAGGCAGCACAACAGGAAGCCACGTATTGCGGGCTAGTCATCAGAGCCTGAAATTCCGCATCCAGGATTCTCGCTGGTTTCTGCTGCGCAAGTTGCTCCACGAATGCCTCAACAGCCACCTTTGCCGCAATACCCTGAGCAGCAGATAAGGCTGCTCGTCTCAACTCACTGTCTGCCATCCCCCTCAATCCTCCTCCATCATCCGTCGTGCGGCGGCGTCTACGGGCTCGTAGCTGGCACGGAAGATGTCATCGCCGCACGGGTATCGCTCGCCCGCGAGTCCAGTGATCAACCAGTCCCCTGGGTACCCTTTCAGCGTGCCCTCCCGGGTCTTGATCGTCACCTTTTGCTTGATTCGCACTGCGTCGATGATCACCGGCTTCT
This sequence comes from Anaerolineae bacterium, assembly GCA_035529675.1. Classification (GTDB taxonomy): domain Bacteria; phylum Chloroflexota; class Anaerolineae; order UBA1429; family UBA1429; genus DATKWG01. The sequence continues at coordinate 27,808 of DATKWG010000073.1, read as the reverse complement.
TGCGGAATCGTGCCATTGGCATCCCCTCGCCTAAGCGCTCGTCGCGCGCGTAACGTCGCTTGTCACCCTCACAGAACTCTCTGTAAGCGTTGTGATCATAGCGCCTATGAGAACCTGGACGTCGTATGTGAGCGTCGTGCCGCTCTCAAGCTTGGCTGTCTCGACTGCTGCGAGCACGATCGTGATATCGCCGGCGTCCTCGTCATCCACCGTGATAGACCCATTCCCAGGGGTGCCCGCTTCTGCGCTGTTCAGGTAGAGCAGCCCACCAGTCTCGGTTATCTGTATGGTCGCCTTGGTATCTGGATAGCTCTCTGATGCTTTGGCTGTGAGCCAGAGATGCGTCCTGCCGGCGAGGCTCCCCAGACCAGTGAGCGAGACAGACAGATCGTCGCCACGATGGATCGTGATGCGACTACCCTCCAGCGCCGCCTGAACCTCAGCCGCTGTCTGGGTCAGTGTTCTCGTCGCATAGCCCCAGATCGCCGTGGGATGATCGGTCATCGGGTCTTGCTGCACCGAAAAGTTCGAGTCGAGGGTCTCCGAGCCTGTATAGACAGCCTTGGCAAAGTAGTCGTATGTGTGAGAGTCGGCGTCGGCATACTCTTTGGCATAGTGGCCGACAGTGCCAATCTCGGCAGTCGGGTGCTCCCCATCCCAGATTGTCGTGACTGTGCCCGTCGTCTTTGCCCTGGCATAGAGGTAGATCTCTATGTCAGTCAATGTCAGTCCTGTCGCGGGTTCACCATCGCTCTTTGTGAACAGTGCCGAGAATATCATGATACCCCCTTATGTCCGACCGAAGACTACCACGATGTCCGTCAGCATAGCATCGCCAGCCAGATCGTCATTGGCTACGTCTCTATAGGCACGAATCTGGACCTTCTGAGAAGCCGCAGGAGTTCCCGCCAGCGTGATTGCGGGAGTAGCCGCTGTGATATGCACGTCGTTGTCTGCAAGCCAGGCATCACTGACCGTCTGCATTGTGCCCCAGGCTTGGTCGATCGCATCGCCATCAGCGTAAGCTCTCCCTTGCAGACACCATTGGACGGTCTGGGCTTCACCTCCGCTTTGTGTCGTCCAATGGAACGTACCAGTCATTGTGCCCGCATCCCAATCAGATGGCATCACGACCGACCACTGTGCAAACTCATCCGCATCCTTGTCGAAGGGCATCACGTAGAGGTCAATGTCATTAGTACCCCATTCGATTTTCGTTGGCTCGCCGCAGCCGTTAGCTGTAGAGGGCCAACCACCTGCAGCCGTCAAGATGATTGTGCCCGTGACGGCGGGCCCGGTCGGGCCCGTAGGCCCCGTGACTCCCGTCTCGCCTGCCCCCGTCACCCCGGTCGGTCCCGTCGGCCCAGTCTCCCCAGTTGGCCCCGTGGCCCCGGTCGTACTTGTTCCCGTAGCTCCAGTTTCTCCCGTTGGCCCCGTCGCCCCAGTCTCTCCTGTCGCACCCGTTGGGCCTGTCGGACCCGTAACGCCCGTCTCGCCCGCTCCTGTGGGGCCTGATACTCCAGTCGGACCAGTTACACCAGTCTCACCCACACCAGTGGGCCCTGTTGGGCCAGTCTCGCCAGTTGCACCCGTTTCGCCCACGCCCGTCGGACCCGTTTCACCAGTAACGCCTGTTGCTCCTGTCTCCCCAGTCGGGCCAGTAGCTCCAGTAGTACCTACTCCGGTTGGCCCCGTCTCTCCGGTAACTCCTGTTGGGCCCGCAGGGCCTGTCACCCCCGTCTCGCCTGCGCCAGTAGGACCGGTTGGCCCCGTCGGACCCGTTACGCCAGTTTCGCCAGCCCCAGTCTCGCCTGCTGGACCCGTAGCACCAGTTTCGCCGGTCACTCCAGTCGGGCCAGTCGGGCCAGTCTCGCCGGTCTCTCCGTCCAGGCCAGTAGCACCAGTCTCACCGATGGGTCCAGTCACACCCGTCTCGCCCGCACCGGTTGGCCCAGTAGGGCCAGTGACTCCAGTCTCACCAGCTCCGGTTTCGCCCGCTGGCCCGGTAGCACCAGTCTCGCCAGCCGGACCAGTCACCCCCGTCTCACCTGCGCCCGTGGGACCGGTAGGGCCTGTTACTCCTGTCTCTCCTGCCCCAGTAGGCCCCGAGACTCCCGTAGGGCCAGTGACTCCCGTTTCACCCGCACCAGTGGGGCCAGTCGGGCCTGTAGGGCCAGTCACTCCTGTTTCACCCGCGCCTGTTGGCCCTGATACACCCGTAGGGCCAGAAACGCCCGTCGGCCCCGTAGCCCCTGTTACTCCCGTGGTGGTTGCTCCCGTCGGGCCAGAGATACCTGTTGGACCCGTCGCGCCAGTTACGCCTACGCCTGTTGGTCCAGTAGGCCCCGCTGGTCCAGTCACACCCGTTTCGCCTGCCCCCGTTGGCCCTGACACTCCCGTCGGACCTGTAGCACCCGTCTCCCCTGTAGGCCCCGTAGCTCCCGTCGTGCTCGACCCCGTGGCCCCGGTCACACCCGTAGGACCCGTGAGGCCCGTTGATCCAGTTGCACCGACGGGTCCGGTAGCTCCCGTCTCACCTGCACCAGTCTCTCCCGCTGGCCCAGTAGGGCCAGTTACTCCGGTCGGGCCAGTGACGCCCGTTGTGCCAGCCCCTGTAGGCCCAGTTACACCCGTGGCTCCTGCCGTCCCCGCAACACCCGTTGCCCCAGTTACGCCCGTAGCTCCAGTAGTACCCGCTCGCCCCAGAACCGGGGATGTCATTATGTCTCCGGCTGCCATATCACTTTCCCCCGACTTGGTGTTTCCTAAGCCAGTCTAGCTCATTCCTGTCATCATGCCGCTCATACCATCCACCGGCGCGGATGTCCCGAATCTTCTGAAACCACTCCTGGAACATGAGCTTGACCCGATCCATAGAGTAGTTGGCCAATGCCCACGAGCGACAATCGGCTGGACTGATTGTTTCTACATTTCGTGCTGCCCAAAGGAAATCGTCCATAGTCCGGCAACGGTAGCCAGTCACGCCATGCTGCACCGTCTCAGTGAACGCACCCCAGTCCGTGGTCAGGACGGGCGTGCCACATAGCATCGCCTCAATCGCCACGCCCCCGAACGGCTCAATATAGTAGGTCGGCGCGAGTGCGAACTTGGCCCGACCAATCAGCTCCTTGCGTTCCTCTGGCCCCACACTGCCGATGAAGTCCACGTGCGAATCTGTGATATTGAGCCCCTCGGTCTCGTTCTTCAGGGTACCCTGGCCTGCCATGACAAGCCGCATCCCCAGCGCCTTGGTGACTTGCACGGCTACCTCCACGCCCTTCCGCTTGACTATGCGCCCAATGAAAAGAGCATAATCTGACTTGTCGGGCTGGAAGGGAAAGTCGGCTGGGTCAAAGTAGTTCGGGATAACTGCGTCGTACCAGCCACCATCTGCCTGCCCGGTCCTGCCGTACAGATAGTGCATCCAGGCATAACTCTCGAATGCCCGAAAGCGAGAGAATATGCCCTCGTAGCCTATGCCTGGCTCCACGGCCACCATGTTCGGTAGTGCGTCGGCAATGGGCTTCTGGTCTAGGCCCATCGTGCAGAGAAGGATGTCCCCTGGTAGCTCCCTCTGGCGGATAGCTTCAGTGGCCGCCGCTCGGAACGCATCATGTGCCGCATCCCTCCCGTCATAGCGGAAGAACTCCGTGCGCCAGTTGTATTCGCCGTAAACCTTCCGTCGGTCAGTCTCGGACAGCACTTGGACAAACTCGTCGCAGTCAACAGCAGACCCCTCGACCCCGTAGAACAGCACTTCGTGGCCCAGGCTTTTCAGCATGGTCGCCAGCTTCACGATCTTCTGGGTGTACGCGCAACAACTGAGTTTCCGTACGGTTGGGACGTGGGCCAGCCCCAGAAGGTGGAAGCGGAACCCCGGTCTCGGAGGCACAATCGCCGAATACGACTGGACGTTCGCCCCCCAACTTTCGCTCATGGTTGCACCATTCACGCCAAGCCACCTGTCCAGGTCTGCTTTGACCAGACAATGCGGATGCTTCGTGTCAGATGGCACGCCCAGCCACTCAAATACTCGGACAGTGCGGCCATGACGCAAAGCTGTGGCGATGACCGCCTCTGGAGACTCGACATGCTGAAGGACGTTGTAAAGCCACACCTCGTCGAACTTCTCCCCCAAATCGGCGCCCTCCGCTGGTCTCTGCACATACTCTATCCCCGCAGCAGAGTAGCGATCCATGACCCAACGTGGCCATTCTCCCGGGTCGATGATCACTGCCTTCCCAAGATTGACACACTTGAGGAGCAAGCTGACTGGCCCGCCCCCGATGTCCAACACCGACTGCCCCCTCAGGTCAAACGGCGGAATGTATAGCCCCGTCCCTTGCGCGTGGTACTGATTCAGCCCCATCCGTTTGGCGTATTGCAGTTGCTTGGTCTCCTCGGCAACGGTATTGACGCAGTTCCCCCACCACTTCTGCTCTGCCCGAAGTGACTCGCTCATCAGTACACCATCAGTCCTGCATAGGCCGCTGGGTGTCGGGGTATGCGTTCGCCGCCCGCCGTGTACTCGATGTGGAGCTTGGCAGCCTTGGCAGAGTCACCGCTCCAATCAACAGATTGTCCGAACCCAGCCGCCTGTGCGTCAACTCCAATAATAGTGATGGACGCAGATCCGAAGCCTAGGCGATTAACTACCTCCTGGATGATGCCGTCGAAGGAGTTTGCAGGGCTAATGATGTAGGCACTTGTACTTAGGGTCGCTTCCCAAGCATAGCTTGCATCTGTCTTCGGTAGGCCGTCAATGTCGCTGCTTTCAGGCACACTCCCATTGTCTGCGTCTTCTGCATAGAATACACAGTCCAGCAATGTATAGCTTCCTGACGCCCCATATAGAGAGAACTGAGCATTGGTGATTTCCGTCTCTGGGTCTATGGTGATGCCCGTAAAACGCTGGGCTGTAACCAGAGTGCTTCCATCACCCCAACAGTGATATAGATACGCCCTATCTGTTCGCTCGGCACCACCATATGAATAACAATCATCTGCATCTGCCCCTACAATCTCATCAATGTCAGGGTCAAAGATGATAGTGCCTTCAGGTAGAGCATTGAGAGCAAGAACGGGTGCCCCTACAAGGAGATAGTGCTGGCCGCCTACCTTGACGAACCGCTTGCGCAGAGGAACTTGAACCTCTGTGTCATCCTCGGCCCATGCCCTGCTTGCTGGCAACGCAGTGACAATCTCGCCCTCGTGATTCTTGAGATACAGTCTGGCCTGTCTCTCAAAGTCCGTATCGTAGTCTATGTCGCCGTCATCGTCGGCCAGCCCTGGCACCTGGCCCCAATCCACCTCATAGACCAGAACCAGATACGTGTCAGCAGCGGGATACGGTGGCGAAGGCATAGCGTTTCTAGCCGCCTGTGAGACCTTTATCTCCTCGTGCAACCTGTCGCCCGATACGTGAACCTCAAAGTCCACGCCAGGGAAGAGGTTGGCCCAGGTGAGCTTGCCCAGAGGATTTGCTAGGAGATTGTTACCATGTTCAATGGTTTCCACAGTTGGTGTAGTGTAACTGGCTGTACGAATTGTCTCGAACTCCTTAGTGGCTATGTTAAGGTACGCTATGCGCTCTAAACGAAAACCTATGCCCACGCCCTGCTTCTCGGCAGCGAACCACCCGCCGTTCCGCACCAGGAACCGCCAGTGGCTCTTCTGCATCTCCCAGTCCCAGCCGGGCTCATCGGTGGGCACTATGCGCGGGTCAACCTCCAGCCAGTCGCCAGAGCCTTCCGTCTCCTCATAGTGCAGGGACGTGCCGACGATGCCGTCCCAACTGAAGCTGTTGGTCGGCTGGTCGTCCTCGTACAGCCGCTTCGTCTTGGACGTGCGGTTTCGTCTGGCTAGGACTTCACGCCACTCTTTAGCCACGATTTACCTCGCCATCTTCCTCTTCCGTCTCCTCCGGCTCTTCGCCTTCGCCCTGGGCAAACCGGCGTTGTGCTTCCACCATAGCCAGGGCTAGCGTAGTCTGCTTTTGCGCTTCCTCGTCCGCTTTGTCCGTCGCCAACTGCTGCAACTCTTCTTCGCTCCACCCTTCCCGACGCAAGGCAGTGACAAGAGGCAGTTTCTCCTCCGAGCTCAGTTGTCGGATCTCGGCCTGAGTCTTGGGCTGTACCGTCTCGGGCTTGGCAAAGGTGACGACGATTGAGTTCGGCTCGACCGGCGTCCCCGCCAACTCTAACAGGAAGGCAGCCAGTTGACGCCAGACGCTAGTGAACCGCTTGATGTAAGTCGCACACTTCTTGTTCAGCGGAGCCTCCAAGGCCATGAGCGCCTCACCAGATAGATCTGCTCCCTTGCCGAAAAAGTAGTGGTGAGGGGTGCGGCTAATCGCGCTGACTGCGTTCACCAGGTCGTCGATAGCGTCAAGGAAGTTCTGGAGAGGCGTAGCCGACAAGGATCCCACGGAGGCAGCTTGTCCCGCTTCATCCCCAGCAGGGATCTGCCATATAGAGCCAGGAATGTTTGCGAGTGTTTTGCTGAGATCGTCATCGGTGTTGCTGATGATATAACGCTGTAGGTATGCCCCGCACTCGGCGCTGACCATCATATCAGCCAGGAGCTTGTTGATCGCGGCCTGGAGCGGCGTGATGTTCTCGAGCTCAGAAATGCAGGCTCGACGCTCCCGCTGGAAGTGAAAGACTGGGACCTTTCCCATTGCATTGACAAGAGGTGCCGCGTCCATCATCACGAACGACTTGTAGCTACGCGGCACTCCCGCCTTGCTGGTTCTGTACCGCTCGAAGCGATCAGGATAGTAGAGATTGATGCGTCTGAAGCCATCCTCCTCTGTCCAGATCTTTGCGGCCCAGAGCTTTTTTCGAGGATTGTCTGGGTCGTACTGTACGCAAACGCAATCCGAGCTCACGTAGTAGGCCTCGACGTGCTCGTCTTCGTCGTTCCGCCAGGCGATGACAAAAGCCTCGCCTGTGACCAGGGCCGCTCGATGCACGTCTTCCTCGTCCAGGTCCAACTCCGTGCTTTGCCAGAGGTCTGTCAACTCCTTAGAGAGTGCTTTGTTGTCAGTGACGGCGACGCTGGTCAGCTCTAGGCGCTCGACAATCGAATCGACGATCACTCCACACCAATTCTGAATGAACTTGCTCTTGATGTTGCGGAAGATCTTTCGCAGGCGTGCCGTCGAATACTCGAGCGGGTGGTCGCCGTCGTAATAGTGCCAGAGCAGGGAGTACGGAGCCTGCTTCGCTATCAGAGCTTTGTAAGCCTTCTCGAGATCAGGGTTCTCGGCCATGAATCACAACTCCCAACTCCGAGCCTTCTTCTCGACTCGGGTCATTCCTGCGACGACGTATCTGAGACCGTCAAGTCGGTGAAAGTCATTCTTGTTCCTGATCTGCTCGGTCGGCTCCCCGCTGTCGTCTAGCACGCGGCCGTAGGTGCCGAGCTCGTCCCGTATGCCAGTGCATGTACTGAACACAAACAGGCGTTGCTGCTTGAATAGGGCAATCACCCGATCGATGCCAGGCTCGACCGAGGCTATCGGTGGCCGTTGGACCCGAATGCCTGCCTGGGCCCAATCCCATCGCTCTTGCTGTTCAGAGGGCGCGCCGCCCCACCAACCATCGACCTGGTCAGCGTGGTCATGCTTCAGCGCGGCCCAGACATGCTCCCTGGTACTCTTGTTGCCCCGCAGCGGGTCGTCGATGATGTAGTAGCTCAGCTCGCCACGGAGGTCTGGCTCTGGATCCTCCGCCACCCAGATGAGCGCGTTGTTTATGGCCCCGTAGTCGATGCCCACAAAGCAACGCCAGTTGTCAGGGATGGGGAAGGGCTGGACCATGTGCGTGCGATCTTCGTAGGCCTTGTAGATCAGGCTGGCCGGCCGGGCATAGTCGCCCTCGTAGAACATACTGAACTTCCAGGCGGGCAGTCTCAGCCTGGCCTGCTCGAACTCCTCACGAGGGAAGGCCGGATTGGCGACACTGGCGAACTGAATCACGTCTATGTGCTTGGCCCCAGCCTTCCAGGGATCGAATATCTGCGTCTTGAGCCAGCCCAGGTTGTAGAGGGTAGTGGTGCCCAGGACGCGGCCTTGATTGAGAGAGAGCCTTCGCAAGACAGCTTCCCAGGCCTCGACGCGAAAGTCGTCTTGACCAACCTCATCGAGCCAAGCCCCCTTGGCTGTCGCAGCTTCGAGTCCTCCTGGAGCGGCCGCCGACCGAAGGATGATACGCGCCCACATGGGATCGTTCTGGGTTTTGGCCCAGAACTCACCCGTGGCTGGGTCTCGCAACTCCATCACCTTATCTCCTGCCCAATACCGACCAATGCCCAGTGCGAACTCGAACACAGACCGCATCTCGGGAAGCATCTTGAGCTTGAACAGATCGAATGTAGACGTGACCGCGAGATAGTCGCCAGGCCCACAGTGATTGATCTCCCGATTCAGCCACCAAGGGCCAAACGAGGTGTTGTGTGTCGGGACATAGTCTCGCCCAACCAGATACAGGTGATGCGGCCCGTCCACCGCGATACATCTGCAGGGCGTCGTATTTACCGGCTCGACTGTGGCAACGAACCGCCTTCGAGTATCCGGTCGTATCGCCGTGGGCAGACGCTCCGCCTTGCGCCGCAAACTGCACACCGGCATCGTGGTCATAAACCCCACACGGTACTTGGCCCCACAGTCTTTCCCATTGTACGTCGTCCATCCCTGACCGATCCGCGCCTTGATCCCTAGACTGCGTGCCAGCTCTAGCACGTTCTTTGCCAATCGCTCATTCGTGGATGTGAACTCACACCTGCCGTCCTCTGCGATAAACCCATCTGTATCCATCAAGCCCTGCAGCAGCACCAGACGCTGATGTACCGAGGCGGTCAGATACGATTCCGGAATGTGCTTGTCGCCCAGCACGCCCAACTCACGCAATTTGGGCACAAGGCCATCCGACAGGTAGCGGCCGTCCTCGCCTCGCGTGCGCTCTGCCTTCGATGCCGCAAGGTAGTATGTCAGCGCTCTCCCCTGATTGGCCCTCTCTCGCCCAATCCCTACGGGCACGCCTTCAGAGCGAATGCGTTCCATCACCTCGGGGTCTGCACTCGTCATGCCAGATCCCGTGCTGGTGCCGTCTCCCAGCCATGCCCCCAGCGTATATGGCGGAATGGGCAAATCCCCCTGTGGGTATTGCACCGGCTCGGGTAGGTCGATCGAGTGATTGCGTCTCGCCTTGCCATCGCGAGCCGTCACGATTAGTGTGTCTCTGATCTCTCGCGTTGTCCTGACGCTGAAGCCCTCATCAGGCCTCACCTCTCGCCGTGCCGCATTCTTGCGCTGGCGAGCATTCTGCGTCAGCCAACGATGGTTCATATCCGCCACGATGCTTGAGCCATCGTCAAACGTCACGCGACACATCTCATGCTCGTATTGCGTTGGAGTAACAAACGTCACAACGCATGGCCTACCATCCTGCCCATACACCTCGTCGCCCACGCGCAAGCTGCCCATTTCCCTGAATCCCTTGGGCGTTGGGATCGGCGTGTTCATCGGCAGCGCCTTGCCACCTTGCGTGCCGGCCAGCATAAAGATGAGCCGCCGCAGACTCGCCCAGGTAGCATCTTGCCCCTCATGCAGCGTGAGGATGATTCTGTTACCCTCACGCCTCCAGAGCTGAGGGGCGGCCTGCCCCGTCGCCGTCGCCGTCGCCAGCATTCTGTCCGTCCTCACCCTGCTTGTCCAATTTCTCCTTGGGTGCTGGTCGCCTCACTATGATCTCCGTTATGGGTATGGAGCCACCGTGGGGGCCGCTGTGCTGGAGACCCTCTATCGTCGCCGGCTCACCTCTGGCCACGCGCTCAATTCTGGTGGCCACATCCATGAGGCGAGTGGCCTCGGCGCTCGACAGCTCTTTTCCGATGAGACTTTGCAGCTTCACCGTCGCCTTTTGCTGGCCGAGCAATCCGAGCGCAGCTTGCCGGCGGTTCATGTCGGCTATCTCTTTGTTGTGTTCCTCAGTCCGGAGCCGCTCTTGATCCGCGTCCCAGTAGGGAACCCGGCGTTGCCATTCGTGGCGCCTGGACCATGTTCCGAGCGTGTACCAGTAGACCGTAGGCGACTTTTCTGTAGGCGCGTTGTCGGATACTTGTAGGATGTATCCCTCCAGGAGTGCCCGCAAACTGCGCCTTGGACCCATCCGGCAATAGTCCATGAACGCACGGTAAGCCGTCGGGGTCTCACGGGTCTCAATGCTACGATCCCAGGGTTGTGGCTGTGGTAAGCCCATCAGTGCCCCGCCAGATAGTCAGCCGCTATGAGTTCCAACGCCTGCCAGGAGTGCTTCAACTCCTGATCCTTCTTGACTGCCTTCACAGCTTCCTTGATGACCGCCCCAGCCTCTTTGGGCACCCGAAGCCCGCCAAGCACCTCAGCCAGACTGACCCAATCTCCCTCCAACTCCTGCACCTCGCCGGTTTGCGCCACGTCCAAGCCCACCTTGGCCATGAGGGCAATGGCCATGTTTGCGCTGCGGACATCGTGAAACCGAGAGAACCCCTCGACAGCCTTGACGAAACGATCGAAGAGGTTCGTCTCGCCTACGGCCACCAGATCCTGCCGGCCAGGGATGGACTCGATGAGATCGGTGAACGTCTCGAGCTGGTCAGGCAGAAAGGCCAACGTCACCGTTTTCCACTGCAGGTCCAACTTGGGCGCCAGCAAGGCGTCCAGCTCCTTCTCGATCTCGGCTTGCAGCTCCTCAGGAAGGAACGCCTCCAGCTTGTCATCGATGTCCGTGATCTCCTGACTCAGTTGGGCCATCACCTGGAGGTCGCTGAACCCCACGATGTTGTTGTGGGCCAGGACCTTGGCCGCCACCGCCGACCTGGAGAGGCCCGATTCATCCAGGAGAATGATGATCCGCTCCAGCCCGCTCTCTCGCGCCGCCCCATGATGCCGTACCCCATGAGCGTCGAGAACAGGGTGACGTCGCTCGCCTCGATCCGTCCGGGAGCAAAGCCCGCCTTCACCGCAAGCTGGGACATGGCCAGAGCACCGCAAGCAGGCTCAACGAATCGGGTGTAGCCGCGCCGGCGGGCTCGGGCGAAGAACTGCTGCAGGTACGCCCGAGTCGAGGGACGTAACGTTCCCAGAAACAGAGTGCCGACTTGTCGTCCGTAGATCGCCATCACCCTACCCCGAAGGACCGGCGGAGAGGACTCGAACCTCCATCCTGCCGCCTAGACAGCGGCCGCTCATCCATTGGGCTACCGCCGGACATCTGAGGCACGAAAAAAGCGCAGCCTCAGATCGCGGGGTTCTCCCGCATTGATCTGAGCCGCGCTTATTACGCTGACGGACTCAAACTACGCGATTGGTCGTTACCACAGAGCCGGTTGCCGCGCTTATTACGCTGACGGCTTCCTTCCCCCACATGATACCACAGTCAGGCCGGGTTGTCAACACAAACTGATGGTCTACGGACAAAAAAAGGGCCCCTGGTGCTGGTGAGCACCAGGGGCCGTGTTTGGGGGCGTTAGTGGCGTCGCCACCATGGGTTCTCTCCTTTCTTGCTCACCTAATCATACTCAGGATCAGCAGCGTTGCCCAGCACGCCAGCCTTGCGAACCATTTCGATGTGCCGAAGCTCCTCGCCAGCAGATAGGCCATCGCCGCCGCCACACCTATGAGGACATACGCTGGCTCAATCAAAGCAGCAACGAGGAATCCCCCAAACAGGGGGAGTGCGAGAGCAAAGCCGTACATTACGTCCATCTGCAGTGGCTCGGAGTCCGCGACAACCTGATCGTCGGCTTGACGATGTAGCTCTTGCCATTTGACTCCATTCTTGGAGAGGAACCAGCGAAGAGCCAACCCTTCCAGTTGCCCCATCCACTTGTCCACCAAGGCTAGGAAGCGACCTACGAAGACCTCCCCATGCCACGGGTGAACATCTGGCGTGACCACATGAGCCAGCTCATGCAGAATGACCATCTTGCGTCGGCAGGGACGGGGGACTTTTATTAGCCCAGTGCCGCCACCAAGGTACTGCCCACAGGCGTTACGCCGTCTGCGGCCATCGTTGACTTGCACCACGATCACGTGAGGCCACCGTTGCGTCCACCACGGACTATCGACGATGCGGTTGACCCATCTCTGGATCTGCCATACTTCAGGAATGGAGTGGTTGCCCACCGCAACCCAATACTCATCTTCCCCATTGTAGACCTTTGATCGTTGGGAATCTCTTGCTCTGGTCATGGCAGCCCAGCCATGGCGCGATAGCGGTGCTCTTGCTGGTCCGCCAACTCGGCAGCCTTGTCGCCGCACTGGCCATTGAGCGCGGCGACATCCAAGTACATCATCAGCTCCCGGGGGCATTCAGCCCAGACACCGGTCGCCTCCAGATGCTCGATTGCTTCTGCCGCCCGGCCAGGCCTGCATTGCTGGGCAACTAGCCGGAATGCGCTGGCCTTGACGGATGCTCGTATTGCGGAAGCCATGATAGTTTTCACCTCCTTTCAGGTCATTTGGCCTAGCAGAGATCAAGCTGTCGGGTCACTGGCTCTGGGCCCTTGCCCGTCTCGAGCTCCTCGATGATCTCTCCCGTCTCCCGCAACCACCACTCCGCAAACACCTGCCGGTGGCACCACTCATCGGGTTTGGTGAGATTCTCGTAGCACAATAGCACCAGATCCTTACCGCCGTTGGTCTCGCTGATCTCTTGGAACCGCTTGCTGATTGCTTTGGCCCCGATCCGATCCATCTTTTGGAAGTAGGCCACCGTGAACTTGCTGCGATCGTCGATGCGGAAGAGGTTCCCATATGGCGCCAGCCAGTTCAGTTCGACGAACTGGAATCCCACGGGCCACCTCGGCTTGCCTACCGTGATTGCCACCTTGACCAGATCGGGCCGCTCTCTCAGCGCTCTGTTGTGAAAGCGACTGGTCCAGATTCTCACTACCGTTCTCCTATCTGTTGTGGTTTTTTGCTGTGCTTTCATTCTAGCAGACCCACCACCTGTGTCAAGCGTTTTCGCGATGAGTTTTCGCGGAAAGGCGCCAGTTCGCCGGAATTGACGGAAGTTGTTGGTCAAGTTCTCTGTCTGAGCCTGGTCATGGCGCGTTTGGCCTTGGCAGACTCACCCAGTTGCCTTTGACCAGCCGCTCAAACAGATTCCCGATGGCCCCGGCCTCTTGGTCATATCCAGCTGCTGCGAGAGTGCGGATGTATCGCACGAACACCTCCCCTATCGAGTCGGTTGCCACCACCTGGACCAGAGGGAGGTCGGGTGCCTTTGGCACATCGATCTTGGCGTCCTTGCCCGAGGCGACCCACTGGGCTTCGGCTTCGACCTGCTGTACCCAAAACTGCTGCAGGTCGAATAGTGCGTCCTGGCTCTGTTCTTGGAGCAGGTCGCCCACAACTTGCCGAAACGCCCGAACGGTCATCCCGCTACTGTGGCTGTAGACCCGAAGAGCGATTCGCTGCCGGTTGTTGTCCAGGTCGGCCATCGCCTGACCATGACCTACGGGAAGCTGGCCCGAACCGACCAGGCTTTGCGCCTCTGGAACGAGCTGGAGCAGAGACAGTCGGCGCCTGACAAGATCGAGGCTCACACCAGCCACGTCGGCCACCTGGGCCTCAGACCAGCCGAACTGGTCTATGCGGCGGCGATATGCGTTGGCTTCCTCGATCGGGGTCAAGTCTTCGCGTCCGATGTTCTCCGCCAGCATGATTGCTGACGCGGCTTCATCCGTCAGGGTTCGCACGATAGCGGGGATCTCCTGCCAGCCAAGGAGCTTGCAGGCTCGCCATCGCCGCTCGCCGGCCACGATCTGGTACTGGGTCTGCTGACCGCGTTCCATTTCGAGCCAATGGGCCATTGGCCTGATCGTTATAGGTTGGACCAGGCCGTGGGCCCGTATGCTCTCAGAGAGCTCCTCGAGGGCGACTTGGTCAAACGCCTGGCGGTCATTGTCACCGCGCCGTATGCTGTCGATCGGGATAGCCGTCAGTGTAGTGGTCATTTGAGCCTCCAGACTCCCGATTCTGGGACATGCACGGTGCGGGTGTTCGTTTTGGGGTCGTGAGTACCGATCCAGACATCCGGCGTGTCGCACCTCACAGTAAAGTGCTCAGGCCCCTGGCCTACCTTGGGCCGGCTGATGTCGAGGACAAGCCCACTAGCCTGGGTCTTTCCGCCATAGTCGTTGCGGTACGTGAAAAAGATGCGGTCACCGATGCGAATGTTCGTCATACGTCTCCCTCCTGCCGTGCTTGGTCCCAAGCCTGGAGGCCGGCATCGCAGCAGCAGAACTTGGGTTCGTGCCCATCCATGATGATCCCCGTGTCGAAGCAGAGGCCACATTCGGCCCCACCAAGCAGCCTCTGACGGTGGGTAGTGTCAGAGGCTGCCTTCGGCGGATCCACTCGGACGGGCGTGCCCGAAAAGAGGGGCAAGTCCTCGCTTTCCCAGATCCGCTTTTGAGCCGTCATAGTGCTTGCTCCTCAGAGCGCTGCTGGGGGGCAGCCAGCAACTCGACGGCCGCGAGGTGGTATTCCATCTTCTCGGGATCGATGTCACCAACGTATTCCTCGCCGATCCTCTGCAAGGCATCTGAGTCCCTGCCTAGGACCACGCTATCATCCGGGACCCCACAGCAGACTGTGACGAGCCCGCTCACGCCCTCATCACCAGGCATGATCACGAGGCCGCCACGGGCCTCGATCCAGGCCTTGCACAGGGCGTCGATGTCCTCAACCATGAGGCAGCGGAACCCGCCCCTGATGGGCTTGCCCCGCTTCCCGATGCCCTCAACGTTCACGGCGCCGTCGCCCTGGGGGTCGTCCTGCCCCCACTGGTCGATCCTCAATGCCGTGATCGGATAGTACCCGTTGCGCCCGACGATGTACGGGTCTGCGTACTTGCGCTGACCTACGGGAACCTCTACTGTGACTCTGGCCTCAAACAGCTTCATGTCACTCTCTCCCTTCAGTGAATGGCCCCTTTGCCTCATCGGTGGACGCCTGGGCGGTGGCTGTCCAGACGCGGCCGGATGGCCGCGTTTCGGCTGTCAGATGGTGGGTCCAACGTGGTCGAGGATACCTTTGACCTTGAGCGCCAGCGCCTCGTCGCGAAGGTAAAGGTCAAACCGACAATTCTTGAACGTCGTAACTCGCGGCGCGGGCACCCAGGCCGTTTGGACTGTCCCAGGCGCTGGCTGCGAAGTGACGGCATGGTATAGAGAACCCGTGCCGCCGAGGCCGAAATCCACGCCGTCCGCGTAGCGGATCACGGCCTCGAGGCCGAGTAGCCGGTCTCTGCAATCGTGGGCATTGTTAGACCACTCACGACCGAAGCTAATTCTCCAAGCGCAGAGACAGAGGGTAAGCCGAGAGCCTGACTGCTTGGCCTCGTACCGCCGCTCGCGCCATTCGCCGACGCGCTGCAGCATCTGGCGGGCGCTGTTGAGCATGTGTGTCCAGGTATCCTGCTGGGCGGTGGGCTCTACTTGCTCGGCGTACCATGTGGCGACGTCCACCAGGGCGACATCAGCCTCTAGCGCTTGCTTTGCCCAGTCGTCGGGTTTGCAAGGCAGCCCAGGGAACTGCCGTCGTGCAACTTGGGAGACGGCCGCCGTAGCCGCCCGGGTCCGCGTTCCCTCGATGAGGGTGCGTAGGTGGTAGTGGTCCACGAGGGTGGCGTACTCGTTCCCAGTCACCCTCTGCCATGCAAGATTGGCTCGCTCGGCGTGGTCGAGTGCCCGCTGCAGGGATTCGATGCAGAGCTCCGCTTGTCTCAGTGCTTGGTTGCCATTCTCGGTCATTGTCGTTCTCCTCTCAGATGAGCCCCAGCACTATCATCCAACTGGGGCAGCCATGCTCGCAATAGCCGTCGGGCTCAACCCAACAGCCATCGGTCGCCTCGCAACCGCCTTCGGATTCCCACTCCCTCAGCTGCTTCATGCTCGGTTGCGTTCTCCGCAACCTCTTGAGCATCCTGCGGGTGGTCAGCCTGCGTTCCTGTCCGTCTGTTGCCATGACTCGATCTCCTTTCTTGCTAGAATCGGACCAAAGGCGGTGGCGGGACTCGAACCAGTGCCGGGCCTGTTCCCACCGCCTGTTCGGGCCAGTCTCCACCCGGATCACCAGCGCAATCTAGCCTGGCAGGCCAGCGTAATCTGGTGCGGTGCTGGGTGTGACTTGCCACGTGTTTCGGAGTCGGCACGCTAGGCCAACTCCTCTCTTCCCCTGGGTTGTAGCCCAGGAGGACGCTTTCGGGGCTCCTGTCCCCACTTCCCTTGACCTTTCCTTTCCGCCGGTTCCATTGCCCCCTATTTTGCCCTTCGCCTGTCCCCCAGTTTTCCGTTCCGATTCCTCATTCGGAGTTGGGCTCCGCTGGAAGTAGTGCTCGCTCTAGTCTGGCGGAGGATTGTTACCGGTGGTCCGTTCTGGTGTTTGTTAAGGTGACTGTGCTGTTTTGTATGGTATTCCGTATCATCTTCATTCTAGCAGACCCACCACCCATGTCAAGCGTTTTTCGCATGAGTTTGCAACAGGTTTGCCGAAATTGACAGAAGTTATTGGTCAAGTAGGAGTGAGCAGCCTGCTGTACTGTTGGGTGTGCCGAAATATGCCGACCTACGTCGCGCCATAGAGCAAGTGTTCTATCCGGGAAGCGCCGGAGAAGCGCCAAAAAGCGTACCCACTTCAACCCATTGCAGTAAAAGCGTCGAGGATGTATGGTGGTAAAGGGGGTCAGAAAGCGTATAGAGAAGCGTAAGAGGAGAAAGTGAGGCGGAGAGAAGCGTAAAGAATGGAATGGGCGTGGGTGAACATAAAGCTGAAGCTAGCAGACATAAGACGAATAAGGGGTCAAATGGCGGGCCAACAGCGGCTGTTTGTGCTGAAAAGGGTGTTGTTTCAGGGGTCACCGGGGACGACCACCGTGATCCTGATCTTGACAGTGAGTCCGGCGAAATCGATCACAAGCTGGCCCTTCTGGGGTTCTTCAAGGCGCTCCCCGAGCTCGAGGATCCGCCGCACGATTGCCCTGGTCCTTGGCCCACCTTGCGACGTTTGATTGGCTGCCGATGACCTAGAAGGCTGGGATTCGCCGACGGAAATGCCCTGTGTGCCGGGCACGCTGAGACTCCTGCTTATGCCGGGATCTCTGTGAATGAGACCACGCCTCTGCAACGCGTTCAGATGATAGGTCACGGTCGATTTCGAGGGAATGTCGAGCGCCTGACAGATCTCGCGCAGCGAGGGCGCATAGCCCTTCTGCGCCACATATGAGTCAACGAACCCGAGAATCGCTTGCTGACGAGGATGCAGAGAGTCGTCCATGATTCGCCTCCTCAAGTGGTCACTCCGCCAAACTTCTCCAAGGCCTTTGCGATGTCATCGCTCATCAGTCAGCACCAGGCCCATAATGACGAAAGCCTCCTCGGATGAGCGAATCACGTCAACCTGGCCATGCCACCAGCCATGCCACTTTCGTTGCTTGGGCCTCAACTTGCCCTTTTCCGTCTTGATCTCGAACATATAGTTGACGCCTCGAAACCCGACCGCGATATCTGGGCACCCCTCACCAACCTCATGCAAGTCCTCTACGGTGGCGCCGACGGCGCGCAGGTCTGCGACGATGCTGGCCTGGTTTGCGTCAACGCGCTTGGGACTCACGGCTCGCCGCCACCATTGCAAGCGAGCTCCATCTGGTCGAATCCCAATCCAGGCAGGAGCATGGACGTAGCTCGGACCCGCTCTCGGGCGCTGAGACCAACGTCCGGCTCTATCTCAAAAGCGAGACACTTGCGCCTCAACACCTTGCACATGGCCGGCGCCGTGCCCCCACCGCAGAAGGGATCCACAAGCACGTCGCCGACGTGTGAGAAGCAATCGATGTAGTAACGTGCTGTGCTCTCGTCTTGGCCCCAGACGTGAAAGCGCTTGTCCTGACCACTGCCAACCCAGACTCCAAGCACCGAGCATCGAGGCCGGGGTGTCTGGCCGGGCTTCGTGTAGGTGAGTATTGACTTGGCCTTGCTGACGACCTTTCGGGCCCAGACCATGGACCCAGGGCCATTCCGCCCGTAGGCCACGAAATCCCAGAAATAGTCCAGCGATCGGCCCAGAAACTCCATGATCGCCTGCTTGTGAAAGATGCCAGCGTATGCCAGGAGAAAGCCGTCTGGCTTGAGGATGCGAGCTGCGGCGTCCCCAAGCCAGCCATAGAGGGGCAGATACTCCCTCATGTAGGGCGGATCCGTGAAGATGAGATCCACCGATTCATCAGGGATCGCCTTCGCAAGCTCCCGCGCGTCGCCGATGTATATGCCCTCGCATTCCCCCCCGGGACCAAGGGCATAGGGACCAAGGCTATCGACCACGGGCCACCACCCATTCCTTGCCCGAGAGTGGGTCAGTCATTGGTTGCTCCCCCGATTTGTGCCAGTCGTCTCATCAGCGCGACAGCGAAGTCTATGGGCATCGGCTCCACGTCGCGCTTCTTGGCTCGGCGAACGCACCTGATCTGCCAATCCGTATCCCATACCCACACACCGCATCCAGGCGGGACCTTCGGCAAATCACCTTCCTGATAGACGCCAGGCCCAAGGGCAAAGCAGAACTGATTGCTCAAGCTCTGAGCCTGTATGCTCTTGTCGGGCATCCTCAGCTCCTTGAGCCAGTCAGGCCGAATGACCTTGATCTCATAGGCGACGCGCCAGTAGTGCTTCGAGGGCCATGTAGCGATCGCAAAGGCATCTATCGTGCGGAGGCAATGCTGTGGTCTCCATCGAGCCGACGGCAACCAGCCAGGCGCCGTGCGAACCTCGGTGGCATAGACCCAACCCGGTAATTGGTGACGGGTGGCCAGTATGGCCTTTATTCTCTCTGCTGGGTCTGTCTCCAGCAGCCAGTCAGGGGAGTCGCCCGCCTGCACCCAGAGCTTGCCCAGCTCAGTCACGGGCTTGGTCCCTCACTTGTTGTCCATCCACCAACAGACGGCCACAACTCCGGCCAGCCAGAGCAAGATGACTGCGACGACCTTCAGTGCCACAATGATCATCTCATCTCGAGGTGTGTGCATTTGAGACCTCCTTCAGGAACGCTGCGATGTCTGCCAGACAGCCTCGGCTGTAGACGCCCTGAGCGACTGGAAAGTAGCAGTATTCTCGCCAGGGCCCATAGTAGCGGACCCTGCCGAGCTCGCCGCCGGTGCGATTGTTGCGGCAAGTCCACACGGACGTTTTCGGCTTGTCGGCTACTTTGACGAAGTGGATGTGCTCGTATGTTGCCCTCACCTCTCCACCAGCGTCCAGCCAACGCCCCGCTGCCAGGTCCGGACCGCGTAGCGACCCTCGCCGACGCGGCACAAGGGGTCAATCACCACATCATACCCGTCGGCGAGGAGGCCATTCAGGACGCTGCGCTCGCCCCCCATGCAGAAGGCCGCAAAGATGGAGCCAAAGATGGCGACCACTACCAGAAGCACGATCAACCCCTTCATTGCCTTGGGCATCACAGTTTCTCCTTTCGTTTGCCACGAGTAATTGGGTCCACCGCCACAATCCGATACCCGAATCCCCATATGGTCACGAGCCTCGTTGGATGCGCAGGATCGTCCTCGATCTTGCGACGGAGTTTAGCCACATAGACTCTGAGAATCGACAGGCCCCCTTTGGGCGGCATGGGCCAGCACTGGAATAAAAGCTGTCGCGCACTGTAGACCCGGGGGCAGCCAGCCATCAGGAACTTGAGCAGGTCGGTCTCCGTGGGCGTGAGCTGGGCGCTCTTGGTTCCAACCTGGACATGGCCACTGTTCGGGTCCAGGATCAGATCACCTATGCGCATCGTCTCCACGTCTTGCCTCCGATCGATGTTCTATCAGGTCACGTAGGCCCCGAGTCCGAGGCCTTCCAGGTCGCATCAGGCACGGTCTGGTCCGCTCCAATCTTGCCAGTATCTTGCGAGGCCTGTCCCGGTCTAAGCCGATGATCTCTGCCAGGTCCGCTGCCCACTCAGTTGCCAAAAACCATGCCGCATGTCTCCTATGCGCTTCCGAGCTCATGTCCAGAACGGCGCGCAACAGGATTGCGTTCGCCAGTCTGATGCAGGCGCGGTGGTCGAGATTGGTCATGGTCCCCTCGTCTCTTGGGTGCGCTCATATTCCGCCTCCGCTACTGTTGCGACATACCCCCAAGTGTGGCCGGCGCACTCTAGTGCCTCATTGAGAGCATACTGGGCAATCGCTGGGCCATAGTCACGCACCAGTTTGCCCCAGCGCTTTCGGTCTGATTCGGTGATCGGGCGTTGGAGTATATCAGCGATTAGCTGTTCAGGGATTTCAGAACAAGCGGCTGTAGCTGCTGCTGCTGCTGGGTCAGGGACAGGGTCAGGGACAGGGTCAGGGTCAGGGACAGGGTACTGTCCGAAAAGGTGAGGCCCTTGGCTGAGCACCTCAGGTATCTGGTCACCTGAGACGCCAGCTGAAGGCGACCAATGGGTGCTGGCTTGTGCATTACCTGACTGCCTGAGCCAGTTGTCCTCCAGATAGTGACCATTGAGCCGGGTTCGCACGTGATCTTGCCAACCCGGGGGCGGGGCCCACTTCGAGTAGTTAGCCCACTGTGGCCTCTGGTGAGTCCACCAAGTTCGGATCTGGAGCAACGCCTTGCCCCGAGCTTCGTAACGATGCAGCCGCTGACTCTCGATGAACCCCTCGAGGGCGCCCTCGATCTCATTGACGGACGTGTCCTTGTACGGGAAAAGGGCTGCCCTTATGAGCCTGGCATTGTCGAGGAGTCTGCCCTGGTCATCCGCGCATTTGGAGAACAGGCCAATCCAAAGTGCCTGGCCGAAATACGACAGGGGACCGAACCATTCATCCTCCCAGATAGCAGACGTGATCATGCGTCTGTTGGCCATTGCGTGCTATTCCTCTTGTTAGCGTCGGTAGTAGTGTGCTTCCCACTCGGCCTGCGTCGGCGGACGACCCGTCCTATCCAGGAAGCCGAGAGACCATTGCCTGTCCCCAACATCCTGGACGTCAGGCCGCCGGCCATGGACCTCGTAGAACTCGCCTTCCCAGTCAGGGTCTCTCGTTGGCGTCGGGGCCGCGACGGAGCTCTCCCTCTGTCGCCTTATGGAGTCCAGGAGCAGTCGTGTGGCGTCATTCCCGGACGGCATTGGCCCGATCTCGGGAGACCTCGGTGTGCGCGTCGGGATGATGGGATATAGGGGATACGGCTCCTGCGGCGCTAGCGTCGGCCACGGATACGGGTTCCTTGTGGGCCAGGGGTACGGCTCAATCGTCGGCGGTGGTGGGTACGTGTCCTCTGGCAAGCGCGGCGGGACTGGCTGGGCCAATAGGTTGCTTGTCACCAGTACCGACAGTAGCAGGGTTACAGACCATCGGATGACAGTTTCTCTCATTTCTCTTGCTCCTTTATTCACGATCTCGCCCACTCCGGCATCCACAGGCTCCCACTCATCGTGATGAAGACCATGTAGCCCAAATCACGCTCCAGGGCGTCGTGTATCTCCCGTATAGTCTGCCGCGTCTCCTCGGGTAGTAAGTACGGGTCGGCGCAGCGGACATCGAGATGCGCATACACTGGCATGGCGAGATCGTCGTGTACCACGAACTCAGTCACCTCCTGGACTCCAGGAAGGGCTTCGAGAGCGGCCTTGGCTTCGGCCAGGGTCATCTTGCCCCTCCCTTTTCTGAAGCAGTCGGAGACATTGCTGACAGATTCGATCACCCCAGTCAATCGGCCTCTTATCGTTGCGTCCGCCGTGACGCCCGCACAATGGCCATCGCGGCTTCTTCTTATTCCATAGGTGAATAACGTGCCCATAAGGAACATACCCTGCTACCAGATCACTTCGGTCACTCATCACCTGTTTCACAAACTCCATCTCTGCAACGTAGTCCCGTGGTTCAGTCTTGGTCATCCGACTCTCCTTCCAGGGCGCGGTGCAGAAGTGCTCGAATGTCGGCTACTGGCTGCGTCACACTAAGCCATGAGTCGTACCGCTTGCACATTGCCAGTGCCTCCTCCACGAGGCGGCGATCAACTGGCTGCTCGCACTTGCCCTCCAGGATGTCGAGCCGCCCCCTTTGGGCTTCCACTTCCTCGGCCAGCTCTCTGCTCCAAGCCGCTTGTCTAGTCTGCTCATACCACGGTACGCGCTCACTCAACTTTTGGGGCATCTTGCTCCTCCTTCGCTACCTCGCGGCCCTTGGGGGTGAGAATAAAGCGGAAGTTGAAAGTGCCCTCGGCTTCGCGCTTCAGCAAGTCCATGTGCTCCAAACTCCGCACAGTTCTTGGGTTGGGACGCCGCACTGTGTGGATCACTGCCATGAATGTGCTGTCTGCGTCTGAAAACCATCCGACTGTCCACTGCCCCCCCCAAGTGCACACCCACATATACAACTTATACTGCCACATCACTTTCAGTGTGCGCTTCTGTGCCTCACTCAGTTTTGGCATTGCCCCTCTTTTGCAATCGCACCCGATCTGGGTGTGACGCGGGGCCAGTCCTCCCCCGGCTTAGCCTCTTCCAACGGTTCGCATTGCCCCATAGCGGCTCGGGTCTCGATTGCCTTTCGATACCGGCACCCCAGGGTATGCTTCTGCGTAGCTAGCGCACCCTTGGATGGCAGGAGGTATCCGCAATCACAGAGAGCATCAACAACCTTTCTGGAGAGAATCAAATACTGATCTTCCCAGAAACCGAGAGCTTTCTCGCTACAGGTTCCTGCATCTTCATCATCCAGCAATCGCTGCACTGGGGTTCTGGTATCCATCGTCAATCTCCTTCTGGGTGCGGTCTCTCCTCATCTCAGGCGGCGGGCGGCTCGGGCAAGTCCCTCACCTCGTTTCCTTCCCCGTCCACCAGGGGCACGCCTGGACACGGCTCGCTGGTATCGCCGGCCTCCTCTATTGGCGGGTCTGGCAGATCAGCCTCGGCCCAGTGGGTGGCATACGCCAGCGGTATGCTCTCATCGTCTCCCAACCACCAGCAATCGCGTTCCCATCCATCCAGGTAAGCCAGTCCGCGTAGCTCTCCTGGGTTGCCAAGCCATACCATCACATCTGGTGCTGGCATCCGCTCCTCGCAGGGAATCCACTCAACTTCCACCAGCGGCCTCCTTCCCAAATACGGCCCGCGCTGCTTTCTGTATCGCGTGTGTCATTGCTTCCAACGCCTCGTCGGGCGAACTCCATCCCCAGTCGCAGATGGGACAATACCATTCGATCTTTCCCCACGGGGCGGCTTGAGCTACCATCGCGCACAATGTGCGCCAGTGAGGCCCCCGTAGAGATTGATCCTTCTTGGTACAATAGAAGGCCAGGCCTCCCTTGGGTCGAACCACCTGTATTTCTTCGGCCGCAATACGCTCCATCGTCCTTAGCACCCGCTTCTGGACATCACTCAATTTCATCGCTCCTCCTTTGGGTGCAATCTGGGTACGGTCTCCTGAGATTCCCGCTTTGTGTCCTCTATCCACTTTTCTAGCGTGCGCTTATCAGCCCAGCCAACGGCTTTCCATCCCCAGAGTCCAGGGACAGCCCGACGCACTTTGCCACAACCAGAACGAGGGCAATACTCCCGAAGGCCAAACGACTTTGGTATCCACGTCCACCGATGCAGCCCAATACGGCAGAGCAAGTGCTTATTCATCGTCGTCCTCCTGGATGGGCTGTCACCTGACTCGCCGCCCGTGCCACACTTTATACGTCCCAAAGCAAGTTTGCCAGCCAGGTCTCTTCCGCAATGTGCCAAGATACTTCCACAAACAAAGGCCCGAAAGCAAGGCCGACGAACACCTCTCCCTCATCTGGCTGTGTTAGAAGATATGGCCCAATACACATCATGCCAAATCTCCACCCCCAGCCAAGTCTGATCCTGTGCGTTCGTGAGAGCCAGCGGTAACCGTAGTCTCGCATCACACCTCCTCTTTTGGGTTTTGCGGGCGCGGGGCAGGGCTCGAACCTGCAATCTAGCGTGATTCCACCTGGTACGGTTTTACAAGCGGTATCCAGCTACGCTTTGGCCCCTCACGACATGCTAGAGTTGTCGATCAGGCTACTGGGAATCACCCGCATGGTCCTACCATGCCGCCCGCGCCAGAGCCGGTGGAAGGACTTGAACCATCAACTTGCGCGTTACAAAGGCGCTGCTCTACCTTTGAGCTACACCGGGTTGCCATCTACCTCTTCCTTTCCTTGTGCTGCCAACAGCTTTCGCACGGCGAACGTCGCATTGCAGTGGGGACATGCAACCAGCAGCGCGAAGAGCCACACGTTCGTGCCGTTGGCGCTGGGCGTGGAGCTGCACCTCTGGAGTAGGAAGCTCTCGCCACATGCGGGGCAGCGGCACTCACGCACTAGCTCGGCCATTTCTGCCTCCTCCAGGCTCAGTCGAGCCACCGCCATTCTTTTCTGCGAACAATCCCGCCGACGCAAGTCCGTGTGACATTGTATGCCTTCGCTATGGCACTCTGGGTTTCTCCACCTGCATAACGATTCCGAATTTCCCGAACTTCAACGCGGGTCAGTTTGTGAGAACCTTGCCGTTCTCCCCTTACGATAGATTCGGGATGAGTGCGAGTGCCATGTGTCGCCCCACGGGCTTGTCGTCCCTTCGCACACTTGTCTTTTACGTTCGCGCCATGTGTACCAAGGAAGAGGTGAGAAGGCCGAACGCAAGAAGGATTGTCGCAATGATGCAGTACGCATAGCTCCTGATCAAATTCCCCGAACGCTAGTTCGTAAGAAAGACGATGGGCCATCATCCGACGTTTCCGGAACCAGGGATGATTCACACCAGCTCGTATCAGGCCGTATCCTTTTGGACTCTTGACACCAGCCCATTCCCAACAACCATCAGACTTTCGTACCTTGGCCCAGAACCGCTCTTCAAGTGGTTTCATTGCGGAAACTGTTTCACCTCCCGCCCTTGCTCGTCCAGCAAGGGCACGCCTGGTCGGGCTCCTGACCCCTGCTTGAGGAAACATGCCACATTCGCCTCTCGGCATTGGTCGAGCACGTCCCAAGCCCATACGAAGTTCAAGTCTCCGCCGCTGTAGTCGCAGTAAGCGATGTTACTACGCTTCGGTGTTGCCATCGGTGGCCTCATTCCCGAACACGCTCATCCAGGCGTCGCCAATGCAGTAGCCAGGGCGGTCATCGGGCGACCTGAACCACTCGTCTGGGTCATATGGGTCGTCTGGGTCATAGCTCAACTCACGGAAGCAAACCCATTCAAATCCATTCCAACCCCATTTCCAGTGATGTCCAAGTTCCCGCATCAGCCCCGCCACGCCCTCCAGCGTGCCCACGTAGTCGGGGCGCATCGCAGGTTTGCCTTCGGGATTGAGCCAGTGGGTGATTTCCTTCTCGATAAGGTCTTCATCTAGCCATTTGTCGTACTGGGGGATGGCCCCTGGCTTGGTGCGGAGCCAAGGCTTTTCGTCCCACGTCCACCCCATCGCCAACGCGATGCGGGCGTTCCGGTCATTCGGTCTTGGCATCGAGGGCCTCCAATCCATAGACCCACACCCAGGGGTTGTCCCGTGAGCGGGTGCCTGGCTTTCTATGCAAAGAGTCCCACGAGTCCAGATAGAGGTCACAGGGTTTGCCAGGATACCAGGTTGTCGTGGGTGGGAAGTCCTGGCCTACCAGTACCCCCTCCTTGAGGGCGTCCGCATTGGTGATGCCCTGCAACCGCTCGGCTCGCACGTTGATGACCCTCGCGTAGTAGCGGCAGGCCAATTTGGGCATGAACATGGCGGGGAGCTTGTCGCGCTTCCAAGTCCATTCGCACTGTGGGCCATCAGGAGACGGAACCCTCCCGTCTATGTCATAGACTGCGAAGGAGCCGTTACCCAGGTCGGGTGGCTCGCGGAAGCGTCGCAACGCTTCCCGTATCCACAGCACGTCGCCAACGGCGTAGGGTTGCTCGACTAACTCGAATAGCGTCTCGTCTTGGGCGACCCAGACGCCTTCTTCGCTCTGGATGATTGACAGTCCCTCCGCCGGCTGCGGCCTCACCAGTCGCCGCGTCTGGCTCTTTGCGTGCTGTTGCCAGGCGAGGATCGAGCGAGGCCCGAAGATAAGGGGCTTCATTGTTGCTGCTTTAGGCATCAGCGGTCTCCTTCGGCCGTGTCAGGGCTCATCCCTCTTGGCATTCATCAACTGCTCCACAAAGCCCCACATCGGCAACTGCACGCTGTCCCGCTCAGGTCGTGCCAGTCCTTCGAGATCCGCATCTTTGAGGGGGCATGGTCCTGCCCCCGTGCGGAAGATAAACAACTCGCTGGACGTGACGGCTGCCGATATCGCGATCGGGTTACATCGGTTTTGCTCGTCGAAGGCCACGGCCTCGTCGAATTCGGCCGGGTCGTTCTCTTTGATGTCCAGCCATTCGGCTGCGCTCCGGTAAGGACAGCCTATGCAAGCACTCTTCACGGGGACTGGGAGCCCGTGTTCTTGGAGCCAGGTGATGCAGTCCCAGCGCGTCATGGCGAGCTCGATGAGTGGCCACCGATGCCGAATGAAGCGAACGGCACTAGGTTTGCAGCGCTTCCATTCGTCGGCACTGAAGCCTATCCAGACCTCTATCGCGTTTGGTTCTGGGTGGGGAGGGAGCGTTGCATCGTATCCCGCGACTTCCCTGGCTCGCCTCTTGATCTGTTGTAGCTTGAAATACCGCGTGCATTGTCTCTGGAGCGGCCCACCGGATGCGGTCCAGAACGGAATGTGAATGTGCTCCTGGACCCCCTCGCGCTTGATGTCGCGGCTCGGCAGGATCTCGAGCTGGAGGCCCCTACCTAGCAACCACTCTGAGTACCAGTCCCGTATCTGGTAGGTTTTACGTCTCTCCCAACCAGGGTCTGCCGTTATGATTGCATCCAGATGCGGGAGTTCTCCCAGCGCACTCATGGCCGCCAGAGTCGTAGACTGCACTCCGCACCCCCAGGACAGCATCCTAAGCAACTACGTGACTCCCCGTCTCGTCCTTCAGGATCCGGATGCAGTTGTCAGCCGCCGGCTCAAACGTGTCGTCATGCGACATGACAAATGTCTGGGAAGGCCCCTTAAGCCGACTAATGATGCCTGCCACCGCTTGCCGACGCTCAGGATCAAGGTTCGCCGTCGGCTCGTCATAGAACGCGATATCAATGGACGACGTCGCCCGGAGAAGGGCCCAGCGCACTGCCAGGGCGGCGAGCATCTGCTCACCACCGGAGAGTTGCGCGAAGGTCCGGCTGTAACCCTGTCCATCGAGGGACACCTCATAGTCGTCTGACCACTCAAGCCGTCGTCCCGAGTCACCCATCAGATCTCCGAAGATTGTGCCAGCCTCCTGGGAGATCTGCCGGACAAGGCGTCGCGTGACCAGGGGGCCAGCTTCGCGCAGGAGCTCGCGTCCCCACTGGATCGTCGCATGGGTCTCCTCTGTGTCCTGGAGTTCGGTGGTCACTCCGTCCAGGTCGGTCTGCGCAGTCTCCAGGTAGCCAAGACTCTTCTTCACGACTGTCAGCCGCTCACGCTTCAGTGTGAGCTGAGCCTCACTAGCTGCAAGGCCGGTGAGGAGGTTGCTGACCTCACGCTGGACGTTGGCGTGCCTCTGGGCATTGTAGCCTGCGCGGGAGACCTCAGAGACCAGCTTGGCGTTGTTGTAGACCTGCTCGATCCTAGCGTGTGCGGCTTTGACCTCACGGAGCTGGTCCTGCCGCTTGTTGACCTGCCCGCCTAGCGTGAGATTGCCCACGTAGGTCTCGTGTGCGGTTTTGTTCTCGCGCCGCTGGTCTTG
>DATKWG010000072.1:0-2529 GCA_035529675.1 Anaerolineae bacterium | reverse complement strand
TGGGGGCCTGGACGCTGACACGGGGGCCACACGATGTGTGGGTGGCGCGCTTCTTCCTGCCGGGCCTGGCGTTCTCGTTGGCCGGTGACGTCTTGCTGATGCTGCCCGGCGAGCGTTTCTTTCTGCCGGGCCTGGTGGCGTTCCTCCTGGGCCACGTCTGCTACATCGTGGGGCTGAATTCGACGCTGCCTCCCTGGCCAGCGTTCGTGGTCCTCACCGTCGTGGCGGCCAGCGGTGCGATCCTCTATCGCTCTATCGCCTCCGGGCTGCGTCAGCAGGGACAGGCTGGGCTGCTCGGACCTGTGGCGCTTTACAGCCTGGTGCTAAGCCTACTTTCGACAGCTCGCTCGTACCTTTCCAATCGAATAGACGCACTGAACCATCGGTGACGACGCTAGAACTGGCGTTCTAGGATGGCATCCCGCCTGCCCTGCGGTATGGTAGAGCCAGCGCGGCAGGCTGAGCACTACCAACTGCTGGCCGGTGGATACGATCCACCTGGGTGGCGAGCAGCAGTCGATGTCAGTCTGCGCTCGCTGAGGGAGGCGACTGGAGCAGTCCCGCCCAGAGCCGGTCTCGTTGTCCAGGTGAGCCAACGGCGGTTCGGCTACCAGACCTGTCAACTCTCACCTGATCTCGACAGGTGGCATAGGCCGAGAGCCTGGTGTGTCCGGGCTCCGTTGGGGTGTCCGATCCACGGGATCGGCGGCAACGCGGATGCCGGGACTGCGGGTCAACTCATTCCCCAGAAGCGCTAGCCGGGGAGGTTGTGCAAATAGCGCGTTGGCGATGGAACGTGCAATCTGTCCAATACGCGCTGCTGGAAAGGCGTCATCTCTCCCAGTTGGGTGAGCCGTGATCCGTCCACGAAGACCTGATCAGTGGCGTAGAGCGGCTCAAAGGCGCGCAGGACTCGGCCTGCTGTATAGTTCAAACCAGCCCGCCGACAGCGGAGTTCCAAGAGTGCGCGCACCAGTAGGGCCAACAGGTTGATGAAAACCAGGCCCTCGATCCGCTGATCGGACTGCAGATACAGCGGGCGCACCCGCAATGGTCCCTTGAGATCGCCATTGCGCTTCTCGACGCCGTCCTGAGCCTTGAACCAAGTCAAGGCTTCACTGGCGGAGAGATGCGAGGCATTTGTACCCAGCAGGTATTTGCCATCCAGAGCCTGTGCCTGAGCCAAGGCATCTCGGTCAATACGGAAGCTCAGTTCCAGATGACGGTCTTCGCCAGTCAGCTCGACCGTCACCAGTCCCTTGGCCGGATTGCCCCGCTGGGCCAGGCCGATCTGGTGTGCTGCGTACTCGTGCTTGATGTAGCGCCCTCGGTTCAGGTGACGGTGGATCTCGTCCAACCGGTTGAGCAACTTCTTGAGGTAGTGTTTCCGTTTCTGTTCGTCGAGCCGCTGCTTGCCGACGCTCCACACCACCAGTGCCCGGTCATGGTAGGTCTTGCCGTCGTAGGTTACCGGAAAGGGCCGCCAGACGCCGCGGTAGGGCACGAAGGGTCGGTCGGCCGAAAAGTGGCGCTTCGGCCGATAGCTCAGTTCACTGGCAGCCAGTTCTGCGTTGCTGACACCGCCGATGGCTGTCCGGACGGCGTTGCTGCTCTCCCATGGCCCCAAATAGTACAGATTGTGCTCGTGGGCCGCCGCGACTGCTGCTGGGGTGATCATCTTGCAGTCGCCAACCACCAACGGACGAACGGCCATTCCTTCACACTCGGGCCGTCGCAGGAAAGCAGCAATCGCTCTCTGGTTGGGTACGGGGGTGGTGATATCGGCTATTGCGCCGTTCAGCAACCGGTAAAGCAGCGGCATCCGCTCTCGGCTGGTCACATCCAGCCCTACTTTGACTTGTTTGGCGTCGGAGCGACCGTCACTGCTGTGACCGTACGCAGCCAACTCACTGTCTTCGTACTCCCCTTCCAAGTAAATGGAAGTGGTGTCCCAGTGGATCACACTGAGGTCGATTCCTTCCTGTTGCACCGCCCGAGCCGCGAGTCTAACCCAGGCCTCTCCTAGAATGGAGTGGAGATCATCCAGCCCGCGTCCAAAACGCTGGTCGTACAACTTCTGGGGTGCCAAGCCGAACATTGACACCACCACTGTCTGGGTGGCCCACTTGCCTACCCGATAGATAGGTTGCGGTGCCATCAGGCGGTTGAGCGTGAGCACCTCCACCAGCCGACCCAGGTCGATGTCTGCTCCCGTCTGCCGCAGAGCATTGATCGTCTCGCGTACGCGCAACTCTTCCAGAAGAGGATATACCACCGGCACCGCCCCAACCTGACGGGGCGTGGACTTCACCGTTGCTGCAGCGATGCGGTCTGCCCAGCCGAAGGATGTCATCGTAACCTCCGAGATGATGACAACTGATCGGAGATCATGATACACCGTTGAGCGTCTCGTGTCTATTCGATTGCCAAGGTACAGTCAGAAGCCGCCCGCCGCAGGAGCTGGCCAACCGCAGCTACCACGCGGGCCGGGATCGCTATTTCGCATAGACGTGTCGAAAACAGGCTAAG
>DATKWG010000071.1:0-17868 GCA_035529675.1 Anaerolineae bacterium | reverse complement strand
GCTCTCCACCAGCTCGATGCGCTGCTGTGTCTCGGGGCCGAGCTCGGAGAGCTTCTCCTTGGCGATGGCCAGCATGGCCGGCGACCGGTCGAGGCCCACGATGTCGATGCCCGCCTGGGCGGTGGGGATCAGGATGCGCCCAGTGCCGCAGCCCAGCTCCAACACCGGAGACCCCGCCCGTCTGGCCTCTTCCACGTAGAAGCGTACGTCGCCCGGCACCCCGGTCGAGTAGTAGTCGTAGAAGCGAGCGTCAGAGCGGTCGTATTCTTCCATGCTGGTTCCCTTCTGCGGCCCTTCTGGCCCTGGCCTCCACCGATCTGATGAACGACGTCTTGGCCTCGGTGTAGCCAGCCCTGTCCAAGCCGTACTCGGCGGCCAGTTCCCTCTTCAACTGCTCATACTCCTGAGCCACTTGAGGATGATCCCTCAGAAAGTCGCGGAAGAGGAGATGTCTTTGCCAGAACTCGCCGGCCAGTTCCACCATGTGCAGGTGAATCCGTGCCTCGGCTGGCCCCTTGTCGAAGTATCGCCTTTGCGGCATCGAGACCTCGAGCTCGGGCGCGTACTCGTAGCCTATGCCCTTGAGTGGCTGGATGCACTCTTCAGCATCGGCGAGGTGACTCACCGCCACCATGATGTCGATGATCGGCTTGGCCCCCAGCCCGGGCACAGCGGTGCTCCCGATGTGCTCGATGGCCACGATCACGCGTCCGATGGCCTCAAGAATGCGACCCTTCTCCTCTTGATACAGGATCGGCCACTGGGGATCGCAGTCAGCGATCACCACGGGAGCGATCACCCGTTCTCTCCTTCTGACCATCCGACCATGCCACCTGTGGAAGCCTCGACAGAGTTGCAGCCCCGGTTGTGGTCGCAGACGTTCTCACAGTGCGCCCAGTATGGTCCCCAACGCCCCCAGCCCAGCTTTCTCGGCCTCTCGGGCCTTCCTCAGGTGCTTCAGGGCCGCTGCACAGCGCTCGGCATCCTCGATCTTTTCGCCCTGTGGCGGAAAGGGGAAAGTCTCTTGCACCTTCTCAAGGCTTAGTGCGACCGTCTCATAGTGGGCGGCAGCCTGGTCTAGCAGCGCGCCGACGCGGCCGCCGATGCGCTCGCGGGCCTCGGCCAGAAAGTGAACGGCAAAGCGTCGGCACTCGGCCCACACGGCAGCATTGTAGGCCATGCCGAACCCATCGGCTGTGCCGGTCTCCAGGGCGCGTATCCACAGGTCAAAGCCGGCCAGCGCCGCCTTGTACTTGGGGTATGTCCACCTGGCCGGGCTCTTGGAGTGCTCCAGCGCGAAGGTGAGCGCCTCTTTGACAGTGGTGATGTCATCTGCGGCCTGCCCGGGCCTCAGTGTGTACATCTCCAGCAAGCCGATTTCGCTCTCGCCGAGCTCCTGCCACGCCTTGGGACCCTTGCCTTCACCGCACTGGGCACCACAGTAGTAGTACCCCACATCGTCGTAGCCATAGACCACGTAGAACTCGGGTATCTCCAACTCCCACCCGCAGCAGGGCAAACCCTGGTCGATCGCCCGCCTGGTGTTCTCCCAGGCGAGTCTCTGCTTCTCGCCAAAGTCGCCACCCGATTTCCACCCGAATACTCCGTCGATGCTGTAGCCGACGTTGTTTCCCAGCTTGAAGAGCATCTCCGTGTTCCACGCGGTCGGTCCGCTGGGGCAGACGACCTCGTGCATGTTGATGACGAAGGCATGACCGGTCGCGCCAAAGAGCCACGCGTCCGAGACATCCAAGCCCAGGTACGCCAGGCAGCCCTTGATGCAGCCAAGGTGCGTCACCCACGTGGGCTTCCATCTGGCCCCGATTTCCCTTGCCATCGCTACCGCCTGTCGAGACAGCTTCTGGGGTGGCCCCACCCTGTCGGCGTGCCGCCCTCGCCGCCTGAGGTCATGCGCCCCTCCTTCGATCTCTCTCTTCTTTCGGAACGCGCCGCCACGACATGCCCTGGCCACCGTATGATACCCCAACTTGTCCGGGAGAGAAAGCCGCGCGAGGGCATGCAAGAACTCGGCGCCAGCTCCCGTCGTTGTCACGATGAGGGCAAGTGCCCCGAATCTCAGGGGTACAAGTGCCCCGAACTTCAGGGGTACAAGTGCCCCGAACTTCAGGGGTACAGGCGAAGCTTCTCAACCGCACAACACAGAGATTCCTCGCCTTCGGTGCGCTACGGCTCACCTGTGGCTGCGCCACAGGTGTTTTTCGATGGTCTCACTGCGAGAGCATCGAAAAACGCCGAGATGGTGATCGTCACCCAGTAGGGGCGATTCGCGAATCGCCCCTACGCCACGGTCTATATCCGTGCTTTGTTTTCGTTTACACCGTGCTGCCGGAGTATCCACGCAGCACGCCGCCGATTCGCCTCCAGTCAGATTGGGAGCCGCTTTTTCGACACCCTCTGCTCTCGTCACTTGACAGGCGTAAGGATTCTGCTATACTACTTTGCAGACAATTGAATATGATATGGCCTCGGTAGAGGTGCCCCAAGATCCGGATGTCAGGGGCGCAATGGGGGAAGCCGGTCAAAGTCCGGCACTGTCCCGCAACTGTAGCAACGGCGGGTCGCACCGTCCGTTGGAGTCAGGATACCGGCCTCTACCTCGACCACAGAACCTTCGCGGAAAGGGGGTGGTGCATGAAGGGCAGACTCTGCAATCGCAGGGCTCCTCCCCATATCGCGTGAGGGGGAGCTTTTCCCTTTCCTCACGTCTCGTGAAGGAAGGGGCTTTTTTTGTCTGCCGGGTCTCGTTCCGACAGGTCGAACATGATCGTGCGCTCTGGCGCGGAGTTGTCCCAACGCGTGCCCTACGGTGGTGGTCAACGACCACAGCGGCACGCTGTGGGTAGGAGGCTGATGAGATATGATCAAAGGTAAGACGATTCGCATATGGGCGGGGCTGGGAGCGCTGCTGTGCCTCATCTTCCTACAAGGGTGCACAACGGCTCCCGCCTCGGGACGGAACCAGGTCGCACTGGTTGTCCTGCATGGTGACGGTTCGGTGGTCACTCGCTGCGTCGAGTTTGGCGAGTCCGAGATAACGGGCTACGACGTGCTCGCGCGCTCGGACCTGGAGGTCGTGTCGACCCACGACTCGACTATGGGGATAACCATCTGCGCCATCGATGGCGAAGGCTGCCCCGAGAGCGACTGCTTCTGCAAATGCAAGGGGACTCCGTGTCTCTACTGGTCCTACTGGCACTTGGTGGACGGCGACTGGCAGCAGTCGCAAGTGGGTGCTGGGGACTCGAAAGCACACGATGCCGACGTAGAGGGGTGGTCCTGGGGAGAGCAGCCGCCTGCGGCGGTCGAGTCCTTCGAGCAGGTCTGCGCTTCCTCCACCTGAAGCGTCTGTTCAGCCTCCCCCCTGTGTGTCGCCTCACAGGCGTGCGGTTAGCCGGTCTACCGGCGGTTTGTTTCTCTGGAGGTGATGGTGCGTAGGGTGATAAGCATCGCCATCTATGCGCTGTGCGCGGCTATCGGCTTGCTGGCCTTTCTATATCCCTTCTTGTTGCCCAGTACACCCAAGGCTCCTACAGCCATGGCCCACAGTCAAGACGCCCCGCTGACGACGGCGGCTCTGGTGGGGCTATCAGTAACCGCCTTGCTTGTGGAGCTCCAGGGACAGGCCATCAGCGCCAAGACCGTGGCCATGCTGGGGGTGCTGGTGGCTATCACCAGCGTGTTGCGTTTCATCGAGGTGGTCGTACCCCTTCCCGGCGGCGTGTCCCTCGTCTTTGCACCCATCCTCCTGTGTGGATACGTCTTTGGGGCCCGGTTTGGCTTTCTGATGGGAGCCTTCACCTTGCTCGCGTCTGGGCTGGTCACTGGGGGCGTGGGACCGTGGCTCCCCTACCAGATGTTTGCGGCCGGTTGGATGGGCTTGAGCGCTGGCTGGCTGGGGGGTATCGCCCTTGTCAGAGGCAAGAGTTCGCATCGCGTGCGGGGGCTTGGCCGCCGAGAGTTGACCCTCCTGAGTGTCTTTGGCTTCGGGTGGGGCCTGCTTTTCGGCGCCATCATGAACGTCTATTTCTGGCCCTTTGCCACGGGACCCGCCAACCAGGCCTGGTCGGCTGGCGCCAGCCTGGGTGAGGCGTTGGCCCGCTATGGTGCATTCTACCTGGCTACTTCGCTGGGCTGGGACGTGGCGCGAGCTGTGGGAAACGTGGCACTGATCCTGCTCTTGGGCGCTCCAACCGTGCGTGCCCTCGCTCGGTTCCGCCTTCGCTTCCACTTCGAGGTGCATCCCCGTGCTTGACGTGCGCGCGTGGCTCCTCTGGGCGCTCACCGTGCTGGTGGCTGCATCTTCCTGCCGCAACCCGCTCTATGTGGTCCTCCTGCTGCTGATCGTGGCCCTGACGGACGTCAGCTTTTCCGCCGAAAAGGAACGGCGGGGATTCCCATCGCTGTTTCGTTTCGCTGCTCTGGCTGTGCCTCTTTCCGCGGCCTTTAACGCTCTCACCGTCCACTTTGGCGAAACAGTCCTGTTCCGCTTGCCTGGGTGGCTGCCGTTGTTGGGTGGGCGGGTGACCCTTGAGGCCCTGGTCTTTGGTTTGATGAACGGCCTGGTCGTGACCCTGATCTTTGGCGGCTTCTCTGTCTTCAATCGGGTGACGCCAGTTCACGATCTGGTGCGGCTCGCGCCTCAGGCCTTCCACGAGGCCGGCGTCGTGGTCTCGATCGCCCTCACTTTCATACCCGAGACCAACCGCAGCCTCAACCGCATCCGGGAAGCCCAGGCGGTGCGCGGTCATAGGGTGCGTGGCCTGCGCGATTGGCTGCCCATCGTTGTGCCTCTGCTGGTGAGCGGGTTGGAGCGCTCGATGGGCCTTGCCGAGGCGATGGTGGCCCGGGGTTACGGCGCCGTATCCGATCGATCCCATCCTCTGCGCCTCCAGCTATTGCTTGCCGGGGGCCTCCTTGCCCTGCTGTCGGGCTGGCTGGGATGGTTGTTCTTCCCAGGCCCTACGCCGCTGGCTCTATCGGTGCTGGCCGCTGGCGTGTGCCTAGTTGTGGGCGCAGTGTGGCTGGCCGGAAAGGAGGTGCCCAGGACCCGCTATCGGTCGCGCAGGTGGAGGATCCGTGACACCCTGGTTGCGCTGGGTAGCGTGCTGACGCTGGCTGCTGTGCAGTTGCCCATACCTATGATCGGGCGCGATACCCTCTACCACTCACCCTATCCCCGACTCTCCCTGCCCTCGTTTCACCCTCTTATGGCGCTCCTTTTGCTGGGCTTGCTGGTCCCAGCCGCCGTGGCCATCCGCAGACGGCCGCGATGATCCACCTTGACCGCCTGACCTACGCCTACCCTGGCGGGCTCACTCCGGTGCTGCAAGATGTGACCCTGCACGTGGCCGAACGTGAGTTCGTCCTGGTGACTGGGCCATCGGGCGCGGGCAAGTCTACTCTGCTGCGATGCCTGAATGGACTGGTGCCCCATTTCAGCGGCGGCACCCTCAGCGGGAGGGTGTCGGTGGCTGGGCACGATCCTGTGGCCGATGGGCCTCAGGTGCTCAGTCGCTTCGTCGGCTTTGTCTTCCAAGATCCCGAAGCCCAGTTCGTGATGGATCGGGTCGAGAATGAGATAGCCTT
This sequence comes from Anaerolineae bacterium, assembly GCA_035529675.1. Lineage (GTDB taxonomy): Bacteria > Chloroflexota > Anaerolineae > UBA1429 > UBA1429 > DATKWG01. The sequence continues at coordinate 12,261 of DATKWG010000071.1, read as the reverse complement.
CGCTCTGGAGAACCAGGCTGTGCCGCCTGATGAGATGCGAGCGCGTGTGGAGGAGGTGCTTGGCCTGCTCGATCTGACCTCGCTGCGCGACCGCCCGCTGGAGACCCTTTCTGGTGGCGAGCGACAGCGCGTCGCCATCGCAGCCGCCCTTGCGCTGCGGCCCCGCATCCTGGTTCTTGACGAGCCGACCTCGCAACTCGACCCTCTTTCGGCCCAGGATGTGCTCGAGACGCTGGTGCGCCTCAGAGATCGCATCGAGCTAACGATCCTGTTGGCCGAGCACCGGTTGGAGCGGGTCCTGCCCCACGTGGACCGCCTGGTTTACCTGCAGGGCTGCGGCCAACCGGTGCTGAGCGGGTGGCCTCGCGAGATTCTGGGCCAGATGGACCTCACCCCGCCTCTCATCACCCTGGGCAAGGCGCTGGGATGGAAGCCGCTACCCCTCACCGTGGACGAAGCGCGCGCGCTGGCCCGCGCCCAGGTCGCATCTGGCAGGAGAGAGATCTCACGACCACACCCGGAACCTCCTCCCTCCAGGCATGCTGCAAGTACTAGCACTTTCAGTGAAGCCCTGCTTGAGGTCGAGCGGCTCTCCTTCAGCTATGGGGCCAACCGGGTCTTGTGCCGAGTGAGCCTGGCGGTGGGGCGTGGCGAACTGGTTGCCCTGGTGGGGCCCAATGGTTCCGGCAAAACCACACTGCTCAGATGCATCGTCGGCCTGCTGAACCCAGACCAGGGCAGGATCTTGCTTGAGGGGGAATCGGTCGCTGGGCGGGACACGGCCGATCTGTGCCGGCGCATTGGCTACCTGCCCCAGAACCCGAATGACCTCTTGTTCGCCGATACGGTCCTCGAGGAGCTGGAGGTGACCCTGCGGAACCTCGGCCTCAGCGATGCCCCTCCCGTCGATCCCGACGAACTGCTGGATCGCCTGCATCTTCGAGAGGTGGCCACGTCGTATCCCCGCGACTTGAGCGTCGGTCAACGGCAGCGCGTGGCGTTGGGCGCAGTGACGGTCACCCGCCCTCGGCTCCTGCTCCTGGACGAGCCGACCCGGGGGATGGACTATCCGGCCAAGACGGAGCTGGTGCGCCTCCTGAGGCAATGGCAAGCAGAAGGGACGGGCGTTCTGCTGGTGACCCATGATGTCGAGTTGGTGGCGCAGGCCGCCGACCGCGTTGCGCTGCTTGTCGGGGGAGAGATCGTCGCCGACGGCCCCCCATCCCCGGTGCTCACCGAGTCTCCCATGTTTGCCCCTCAGATGGCCCGCCTCTTTCCCCATTCAGGCTGGTTGACCGTCGGTGACGTGCTCTCCCACCTGCGACCTTTGACGAGTCTCCCACTCTGTGGTAAACTGTCGCCTGATGACAACTTCTCGTTTCCGGGCGAATAGCTCAGTAGGGAGAGCGTTTCCCTTACAAGGAAGAGGTCACAGGTTCGAGCCCTGTTTCGCCCACTCGTCTTGCTGTGCCCCGTAGGGGGTACACGTGCCCCGTGGGGGGGGGCCTTGCTGGAGGCTTCGGCGCCGAGGTGGCCGGGGCCTTTGTGGCGTTTGCTGTGTCTCGCGAGGAGGGGTGTATGGCCGGTGTGCGCAGGCTTCAGACCGAAACGGAGGCGTTTTGGCGAGACAGTTACCGGGTGTCCGAGCAAGACTTGGATCTGGTCACAGGGGTCATCCTGGATTCGGGCAGGCTACAGCTTCTCAGCACTTTGGTCTCGGCTGTTATCGCGCACCGTTTCCGGAGCGAGAAGGATACAATTGCCCGCCAGGCCAGAAGGGGCCAGTTGTATCAGCCCAAGGGGCATTACGAGCCGGGCCAACCGTTGATCTTCTCCACCATGGAGTTCGGTCTGGGTCAGGTGGTCTATGTTCGTGAGGGACGCAATCCCAAGTTCGGCTCCTTTAGCGTGATTCGAGTCTCCTTCGAGGACGGTTCTGCCGAGCGCGAGTTCGTGGCCGACTTTGCCCATCCCCATCCGCTGAACCGTCCTGTCGAGGAACTGGCCCTCGGTGACGGCCCCCAGATGACCGAGGCAGACGTGGTGCGCCTGTTTGAGCGGCATGTCGCGCCCAAGCTGGAGCTGACCTTGGAGGCCAACCAGGATTTCCTCTTCTTTGATGGCCGCTGGTTCCTGCGGGAGCTCTTGCCCGACTGGCAACTTGAGTTTCTCCTCAACCTTGCCGAGGCCATGATCGATGAGGGTGGCAAGCCCCTGGCTGCGCGGGATATGTTACCACGCCTCGAGGTCGATGCTGCGGTCCCCATCGATGTGCAACTCTTTGCCCTGAATCGCGCTCTGGCCGAGGACGAGCGTTTCGACAACGTGAGCATGACCGAGGAACCTGCCTGGTTCCTGCGTGGGCTCGAGCCGGAGGCGGTCTTCCGTAGGCCACAAGTGCTCAGACCTGCCTTCCGCGCTGTGGGTGGCGAGCACATTGGGCTCACGATGCTAGACCTGGTTGAGGAACTGGGCGATGAGCTGGACGATGTGAAAGGGTCACCGCTGCACGACCTGGAGTCGGTTCGGTTCGAGATCACCTTTCCCCATCTCTATGCGGGCACCATGCCGGCGACTTTGCAGTTCCTGCGCATGTTGCCTCCCGTGCGCAATCGCCATCTGCCGGTGACCATGGTCGATACCAGAAGAGGGGAGCGCTTTGACGCTTGGGTGGTTCCCGATGAGCAATACGTCTGTGGTCTGGGCAGTTGGTACGAAACTGTGGGGATGCGCGTGGGCGGACAGGTGTCGGTTACACCGATGGAAGACCCTTTGACCTTCAACATCTCCTTAGACCAGATGCGCGTGGGACGGAACGAATGGGTTGTGACGGCCAGGTCGGTGGACCATTCGATCTTGCTCGAGTTGGACCGACTGCGATCTGGCGAGATGGTCCGTTGCGACCGTCACATGCTGGTCAGCGTGCCGGATCCCGAAGCCATCCTGAACCTGATGCGCCACGCTGAGGAGGACAAGCGTCCCCTACGTGCCATCGTACGCAGCGTCTTTGAAGAGCTCAGTAAGCTTGGTAGGGGGCAGGTGCATGCCAAGACCGTCTACTCACTGGCCAACCTGGTCCGTCGGACGGGATCGGTGCCCGTGTTCGCTGAACTAACCCGTCGGGCGTGCTATGACCCGGTGGGCGGTGGTTACTGGGCTTACGATCCAGATCGGTTAGGGAGAGTATATCACACCCCAGAGGAGATCCGAGAGCGGCCCCTTTCAGGTCGCCAGGACTTGGTCGGGGACCCGGTGATCCAGTATCAGGGCAGGTAGAGGGGAGATCCATGGCAGAATGGCACCATCCCACGGTGGACAGCAGATTCCACATTGATCTCGAATGGTGGAGGCGAAACAGCCGCGACATACGAGTCTACCTCAAAGAACTCCTCTGTGATCAGTGCCGCACCGACTATGCCAGGTATGAGGGTGAAGAGGAGATCGACTGGGTGGATGAGCAAACGGGAGAGGTGAAGCGAGTGGACGGGCTCTGGCATATCATCAGGACTTGCTGCTCGCTCAAGCCGGGCTTCGTTCAGCCCGGCAGTCCGATTGTGGATGCCATATTCCTCACCCTCGTAGCCAATGGCAACAGGCCCCTTTCCGTCAGGGAGTTGCATAAGCTTGTTGACCGTCGCCCGCCAGCAGCTTTGCTGCGTATCCTCACGGCGGGACGGGTCTACATGGGAATCCGGCCGGCAATGTAGTCGGCCTTCTGTGTGGGGTGGCTATGGAGGCGAGTCCCTTCTGTGGGGGACTTGGCCTTTTTCTTTGGCCCGGTTGCGGCTGGCGGGGAAGGCAGGCTTTGGAGAACTCGCATCGAGAGGGTGCTCAAGTGCACGGGCGGCGCGGTCTCTGCGCGGGGGTCTGGCTCCTCGCCGCTACCACAGCCATCGTCTCCATCTACTTCGGCGAGATCATTTTCAATCGGGGTGTTTACTACCTGGGCGACATCGCGCGCATCTATCTACCTCAGCGCGTCGCCTTGATCCGGGCTATGGCTCGCGGCACGCTTCCCTGGTGGACGGCAGGTACAGCGGCCGGCTACCCTCTCCTGGCTGAGGGCGAGGCCGCGGCTTTCTATCCTCTCAACTGGCTCACGTGTGCCCTGCTGCCAGCGGACCGCGCCCTCAGCGCTTCTATCGTCGTGCACTATCTCCTGGCGGGGGCCGGGTTTTTCGCCTGGGCCAGGTCAAGCCGCTTGTCGCGGGGTGCAGCCTACTTTGGGGCCATCGTGCTCGCCCTGGGCGGCTTCAACATCGCCCATCTGAGTCATGTGAGCATCTTGAGCGTTGCGGCCTGGATGCCCTGGATGTTCTTCTTCACCCGCGTGCTGCTCGGGAGACGCCCCGACAATCGGATGGTGGCCTCCTTGGGCTGGGCCTTGGGTCTGGCCCTGGTGGTGGGGGTACAGTTTCTCGCCGGTCATGCGCAGATCTCGATGATGGGACTGGCGGCTCTGTCCGTGTATGCTCTGTACACAGGCTGGGCCAGCCGTGCGCCATGGGCAAGACTGTACGCATGGCTGGGGGCAGTGTTGCTGGGAGTGCTACTCGGCGCACCGCAGTTGCTGCCGATGGCCGAACTGAGCCGCCTCTCGCAGCGGGCAGGAGGGCTGGATGCTCGTTTCTTCACCAGCTACTCTTTCCATCCTCTGCTGCTGGCCACATTCGTGTCCCCCTTCGCCCTGGGGAATCCCTATCCGGCCGGCTCTGTCGAGCTCATGGGATATGTTGGGCTCATGCCGCTGGCTTTGGCCAGCGTTGCCCTGTGGCGATCTCCTCGCCGCGAGAAGTGGTTGTTTGCTGGACTGGCTCTCGGCGGCGTATTGCTGGCCTTTGGCAGGTGGAACCCCCTGTACCGGCTGCTGCGCCACATTCCCATACTCAACCTCTTTCGGGTGCCCGCTCGGTATCTGTGTTTGACCAGCCTCGGCTTGGCGCTCCTCTCGGCCATCGGACTGGATGCTCTGGAGAAGCGAGCGAGGAGTCGGCCCGGTCCTAGGGGATGGGCGCTCCTGGGCGTGATCGGCGTGTCTCTGGCCGCGGCCCTGGCCGGGGTGCGCTCAGCTCCCGATGTCGAGGGGCTGGTGGCCGCCTGGCGCTGGCTGCCGGTGGCCTTCTCGGTGGCCACGGGGGCCGTGCTCCTGGGCGCGGGCCGGGTCGGGGCCAACCTCTGCAAGATCGCGGCCTGTCTGGTGCTGCTGGTGGATCTGTATGCCTTCGGAGCAGTGCTCGACGGGACATACAACGCGACCGTGCCCCATTTGGAGGCCGTACGCGAGCCCGAGTCACTCTCCTGGTTCGCCCAAGATGACGGGCTGTACCGGCTGTACACCAAAGAGGAGATAATCCCGGCGCTGTCGGTGATGCGCGAGTCTTACTATCCCAATCTGGCTCTGACCTACGGCCTGTCCAGCGCCAACGTCTACCTGCCACTCGTGCCCAGGTCGTATGGCGCCTTTGTGAGCGACCTTGATGCCCACCGCCTCAATCTCTTGAACGTCAAGTACTATCTCGTTCCCCAGCTCCTTCCGGTAGATGAGGCCAGCGAGCTATACGATGTGCACAACCCCTTTGCCTCGCTGCCGGCCAACGTCTGGCTGCAGGTGCCACAACTCGATCTTGCCGGCCTCGACGTAGAGTCCTATCTCAGTCATTCGACGCACCTGCCAGACGGCGAGCTCGTGGCTGAGCTTGTGCTGCGCGAAGCGTCGGGACGGGAGGAGCGCATTCCTCTGCGGGCTGGGGTGGATACTGCCGAGTGGGCATACGAGCGAAAGGACGTCGCGGCCAAGATCGCCCACGCCATGCCCCAGGCGGCCACAACCTGGCCCGCGATCTCTGGCTGGCCACCCGGCGAGCATCCCGGCCATAGCTATGTGGCACGCGTTGCCCTGGACGCCCCCCTGCGGCTCAACGAGGTGATGTGGCGTCCGGCAAGGCCCGAGGCTTTCGTGCGTTTGGAGCGGGTGCGCTTGCGGGAGACCTCCGGACGCACGTGCTTGCTTTCGCACCTGGTAGGCCTGGGCGATCATTCCATCGCCTATCGCAGTCAGGATGTGGTCGTCTATCGCAACGAGGATGTCCTCCCCCGGGCCTATGCATTGCCCCAGGACACGATGACTATCGCCGGTAGCGATCTGGCCCTCCCCACCAAGCTCGCAGTGGAGGAGATACTGCCGGTTGAGGTGGTGAGGTATGAGGATATGCTGGTGGTGCTGCAGGCCAGGGCCGAGGAACCAACCTATCTGATCCTGGCCGATCTGGCCTACCCGGGCTGGCGGGCGACCGTCGATGGCGTGGAGTCACCTATCCTGGTGGCCGATGGAGTCTTTCGCGCTCTGGCCCTGCCGCCCGGCGAGCACCAAATAGTCTTCTCCTACCAGCCCACGTGGGGTGTTTGGCGACCCCTTGCGGCGGTCCGCGTGCCGCAAGCGTACGCTGAGTGAGCGGGCACGCGGCTTCTCTGGGCATCTTCGGCCGATGGGTTAGAGGGCTTTGCCAGCCATGGCCGAAGGGCAGCAAGCGAGAGGTGAGTCCCCGCCAAGACAAGACATTCGGGATTGGTCGCCAAATGGCTAGACGAATCGCGCCGTGGTGTGTATAATGTAGTCGAAGCTTGGCGGTCTCGGCCAGTCGGCCCTAGCGCACAAGGAGGCAATGGATGAATGTCTTTAATCGCATCGTGATGATCTTGAGTATCCTGGCCTGGATTGCCCTGGTGGTGTTCATCATGCTGGATCCTCTGACGGCCATCGGTTTCGCGACCGACAATCTCGACTACTATGAGCAGCTCATGTTTGACGAGGTGTTCTTCTACTACTTCGTCTGGGGCGCGGGCGCTCTATTGCTCATCTTGCTCATTCTGCTCTGGCTAGAGATTCGGCACCGCCGGTACAAGACGGTGCGCATCAGGGGGAAAGGCAGAGGGACCGGGGAACTGAGTATCGACTCGGTGGTGCAAAGCCTCGAGTATCGCGTCGATGAGCTGCTCGGCGTGCGCAACGTGCGACCTCGAGTCACCAGCCGTGGCAAAGACGTCGAGGTGGTCCTCGATCTGGACACCAGCCCGACGGTAAACATCCCCATACTGACCGAGCAGGTAGTGAAGCTGTGCCAGGACGTGGTGGAGGGGCAGCTAGGGCTAAAGATCCACGGCAAGGTCCGCGTCAGCATCAGTCACGAGCCCTACGCGCGGGGTGCGTTGCCCGTCGCGGAGCCAGTGACTAGAGAGCGGGCGAGGCGACCAGAGATCGCCAAGAGACCAGCGGTGGCTCCAACCCCTGTGGAGCCCGTTCAGCCTGAGAATGTGATCGTTGACATCGATACCCGGCCAACCCCGGAGGATGAGCAGGTCCACGGCCACTAGCTTCCCTGGTCGGCCGATCCCGTGACAACCATAAAGCCCTCGCCCAGCACAACCTGTTCCACCCACAAAGGGTAATGTGCGTCGGCGAGGGCGTCGTTTGTGGCTTCTTCCAACGATGCCACCAGGATGCGGGGGAGCTGATGCCCGTCCAAAGAGGCAGCGTGCACCTGCACCTGTGGAGCGCCGTCGGGAGAGGTCACCGTCAGCAGCGCCTGTAGCCTGGCTTCGCCACAGGCGCGAACCTTGGCCGAAAGGTGAATCCTGCCGGGCGTGAACCAGACCGAGAGATCGTGCACGGGTGCGTCTTTCAGATTGAGGTCCAGGTATGAAGTGGCCTCATCCTCGGTGATAACGATACGAATAGGTCCCCGAGTGCGCAGGGCCTGGTCAAGACGGCGCACCAGCCGACGACCAGCCTCCTCCGAGCTAGAGACGGATCTGGTCGGTTGCGCCAGGGGCCGAGAGACATGGCGCTCCCCGCAGCCGGCTGCTACGCCCAGCAGCCATGCAAGTAGAAGGATCGCAGGCAGCGCCCTCGTGTGTTTGGCCGGATAGGGTTGTGCCCGTACCATACTGGTTCTGGTCAGCTCGGGAGGATGCTTGTCGCCGCGACCGCCGAGCGGACAGAGCGATTCAACGAGCGACGCCGCTCCGCACGGTGGCGCGGTTCCTCAGGGCGGCCCGGGCGGCCGCCTGTTCCGCCGCTTGCTTGGTGGTGCCCGACCCCCCACCCCATGTGTCCTCGCCGACCATCACCCGGGCGGTGAAGACCTTGGCATGCTCTGGGCCTGCTTCACGAATGATGCTGTACGACGGCGTCACGTGCAAGAGCGCCTGGGTGTGCTCCTGAAGGAGACTCTTGGGGTCCTTGACCGCACGGTGAAGGTCGATGTCCTCGGAGCGTTGCGCCAAGGCCCGATGCAGCCAGGAACGGGTCGCCCTCATGCCCTGGTCCAGGTATATCGCTCCCACCAGGGCCTCGAAGGCAGCACAGAGATTGGCCGGTCGGCTGTGACCTCCTGTGCTCTCTTCTCCCTTACCCAATCGCAGGTATTCACCCAGGTCGATTTGCTCGGCGAAGGAGGCCAACGTTTCGGTGCAAACCACGTAGGCGCGGAGAGTGGTCAACTCGCCTTCCTCGGCCCCAGGATACCGCAGGAAGAGCCATTCGCCCACCAGAAAGTCGAGGATGGCGTCGCCCAGGAATTCAAGGCGCTGGTTGTCTGGGACGGCCGGGCTCGCGGACTCGTTGACGAAGGATGGATGAGTAAGCGCCTCATCGAGAAGAGAGGCCTCGTGCAAGTCAATGCCCAGCCTTTCCTGGAAAACTGCCAGTTCTTGTCCTCTCGAACCGCTCTGTCTCAAGGATTGCCGCCCCCCATGCCAGTGGTCTTGACCAGGGCCACCGCGCCGAGAAGCACTACATCGTCGGCCAGGGCCGCCGGCACGATGCGCACCTGGCGCGCGCCGGGCATTGCCCGCTGGGCGACCGTTCTCCGCACTGTGTCGAAGAGCAGATGGCCAACGCGGGTGACTCCACCGCCCAGGATGATGAGCTCGGGATTGAGGATATTGCACAGATTGGCCAGGCCGACGCCCACGTAGGTAGCTGCGCGGCGAATGATGGTCTCAGCGGTCGGGTCTCCGTCGGACGCTGCCTGGGCCACGATCCTGGCGTCGATGGCATCGACCACACCCCGAGCCAACTGCAGGATGTGACGCCCATGCCCCCTGCCAACCTCCTCTCTCGCCGCGCGAGCGATGGCCGGGCCAGAGGCGAGGGATTCCAGATGCCCGCGATTGCCGCAGCCGCAGAGAGGCCCATCGTCAACCAGAGTCTGGTGGCCGATCTCACCGGCCAGGCCTCCAGCCCCAGAAAGGAGCTCTCCGTTCACGATGATGCCGCCGCCGATGCCGGTGCTGATGGTCATGTAGATCATATGGTCTACGCCGATCCCTGCGCCGTAAGTATGCTCGGCCAGAGCGGCCAGGTTCGCATCATTGCCCAGGTAGACTGGAAGGCCAAAGGTCTCGGCCATGATGTCGCGCAGAGGCACATCCTGCCATCCCCTTAGATTGGGGGCGCCAACAACCACGCCCCTCCGTGGGTCCACCGGTCCAGGGGCCCCAACGCCGATCCCCCGAATCTGGCCCCAGGGTATGTTGCCCACTGCGCGCCGCACGGTGTCCTCGATGCGGCGAATGACCGCTTCGAGCCCATCGTCAGCACGGGTCAGCGTGGAGGCGCGGCTGAGGGCCTTGCCCTGCCCATCAACCAGGAGCGCACGTATCTGGGTGCCGCCCAAGTCCACCCCGATCAAGAGTTCTGCCATGCTCGTGGCTCCGGCACAGTGTAACCCAGGCCAGTATACCACCAAGGCCCCCCAGCCTGCAATCGAGGGGAGTGCGAGCGCCAACCGACCCTCACCGGGTCGTGGCAAAGACCGCAGGTGGCCAAGTCCGGCGCTTCTGCAGACACTGATCTGCACGTGTACCCCGTACGGGGCACGTGTCTGGTAATAGGGTGGTCGAAACACCTATGCCCGTCGCTGAGGCACATGACGACGCGCCCCCACATCCGGTAGCATTCTGCGACGCGCTCGCCCTTACCCCCTTGCCGTCGCCACAGCGCTCAGGTATACTTGGCCCCTGCGCACAGGAAGAACCTCGAAAGCTTGATGGAGGGGCCAACGATGAAGATCACCGACCTACAGGCCTGCCTCATCGGGCGACAAGAGCCCCGCAGCGGGGGGTGCGTGTGGACCTTCGTGCGCGTCTACACCGACGCGGGGCTCGTGGGCACGGGAGAGTGCAGCTCGGCAGGGGCCTTTTCGGGCGGATTCGCCGTCAAAGACATCCTTCTGGCCATGAAGCCCTTGCTGGTGGGACAGGATCCGCTGCGAATCGGTCCCCTGTACGAGACGCTGCGCCGCCACCAACGCTACTCAGGGGGCTCCTCGGCACCCACGGTGTTTGCCCTGACCGGCATCGAGAACGCTCTGTGGGACATCGCGGGCAAGGGGCTGGGCGTGCCACTACACCAGTTGCTGGGGGGCAAGTTCCGCGACGAGATTCGCCTCTATGCCGATTGTCACGCCGGCACCACCTACGATCCCGCCGCCTACCGCGAGAAGGCCATGGCCGTGCTCGAGGAGGGCTACACCGCGCTCAAGTTCGACGTGGACCGGGCGAGCCCCGGCAAGCGGGACGCATACAACCGGACGTTGAGCGCCCAAGAGATGAGCCACATCATCGGATTGATACAGGGCACACGCGAGGCGATCGGGTTCGACGTGGACCTGGCCATCGACTGTCATGGCCACTTCGACATGGGCTCGGCCATCACCCTGGCCCGAGCAGTGGAGGACCTGCGCTTGATGTGGCTGGAAGAGCCCGTGCCCGCGGAGAACGTGGACGCCCTGGCCCAGGTTAGGGCCTCGACCAGCACGCTGATTTGCACGGGAGAGAACCAATACACGCGGTACGGCTTCCTCGAGCTCTTTGAGAAGCGAGCTGTGGATGTCATCATGCCCGACCTGGCCAAGGCGGGGGGCATCATGGAGGGACGGCGCATCGCCGACATGGCCGACGCCTACTATGTTCCCATGGCCCCCCACAACGTTTCCTCGCCCCTGGGAATGATGGCCGCCTGCCACGTCGTCGCCACCATCCCTAATTTCCTGGTGCTAGAATTCCATGGCCGTGAGATCCCCTGGTGGGAGGACCTTTGCGACGGTGACAAGCCCTTCATCCGCAACGGGTGGATGACCGTGTCGGACCGACCCGGGTTGGGCGTGGAGCTGAACGACAAGGTGGCCAAGTCGCTCCTTTGGCGCGGCGACACCTACTTTGATTGAGCGGCCCGCCGAGGGCCGGTGGCTCCGGCGCGGAATCTCGGCATTTGCCGAAAGGGAGGTACGCGTCCCAGATGTGGATCCGTTTGCGACCCGCTCTTTCGGTCTTGGCGCTGTTGGTGGCTCTGCCTGCGGGGATGGCTTGGCCCCTTCGCAGGCAGAGGAGAAACTGTTTCTTCCCTTGGTCGCGAGGCGTGTGGTCACCAACCCGGACTACACCATACGCCAGCGCTTTGGGATAGGGGTTGCGCCCTCCTGGCCAGGCGAGTCTTCATTCCCGGGACTGCTCAGCGATTTTCCCAACGTCGAGCAACTGGGCTTTGGCTGGCACACCGACTGGAGCTACCGGACGTACCCTGAGCAGCCGCAGGGGATCGAGTTCGTGCAACTGGTGAGTGTCTGGGCAGAGAGCAGCCTGCAGGCCGGGTGTGGTCCATGTGGCTGGCAAACCCAGAGTTGGCCGTAAAACTCGACCGGGCTGGCGGCGGCCATCGAGGCCAATCCGGGGGCCCTCTGGGTCATCGGAAACGAGCCCGAGACCCGTGGCCAGGGCGAGCTTGCCCCCGAAGAGTACGCAGACATCTATCACGATGCTTACTACTTCGTCAAGAGCATCGACCCAAGGGCCCAGGTGGCCATAGGGGGGGGGTGGTCATGCCCACTCCCATCCGGCTGCAATGGCTCGACCGCTGCCTGCTCTACTACCAGCAGACCCACGGCGAGACTATGCCCATAGACGTGTGGAACATCCACATGCAGATCCTCCAGGAGCATGAGTGCAGTTGGGGATGCGGTGTTCCCTACGGCTTTCAGAGCGGGGACTATGAGAACCCGACCATCGGGCGGCCGTACACTATCCTCGACAACTGCAGCGTGGAGATCTTTCAGGAGTTGATCACCGAGTTCTGCACCTGGCTTGACGATAAGGGAGAGCGAGACAAGCCGGTCATCATCACCGAATATGGCGTGCTCATGCCCTCGGAGTATCTCGGCTCCGGCGATCCGGACAACGTCGAAGAAAGAAGGGAGAACGGCG
>DATKWG010000070.1:0-4298 GCA_035529675.1 Anaerolineae bacterium | reverse complement strand
GGTCTATGAAAAGGCAACACAACGGCCCCTCTCCTTTGAGGAGGCTAATGGGCGTCGAGACGATCCCTGGGTGGAGCTTGGGCAGGTCGTCGTAGCAGCAGCTCAGCACGAGTGGGATGAGCGGGTCTTCCTGCCCGAGGGCGTCCATCGCCCCAGGCCCAGCACCGTGTTTGGTGGCCGCCTGGAACTCATGGGCCATGTCGTCGCCCCACACACCCTTCAGGCGGGAGAGGCTCTTGATCTGCAACTCTACTGGCGCGCCCGGAGGGCGATCGAGCAGGATTGCCACCTGGTGGTGAACTGGGTGGACGCGACGGGCAGAGTCTGGCACACAAGCACACATAGCCCCAGCGGAATAGACTACCCTACGTCGCGCTGGCAGAAGGGCGAGATGGTGCGCGGACTACTGCGGCTACCGATTCCTCTTGATGCCCCCCGGGGCCTCCACAGGCTGCATCTTCTCGTGCACGCGCGCGACGGGCAGCGCTTTCTCTGGCTCAGTCGAGGATGGCTGCCCTGGTCGGGCCGCGATCTCGAGATCGCGACGGTCACCATCGAGTAGCCTGAGCGTCGATCAAGGCTGCTTACTCTTGGTCCCCCACCGACTCTTCCCGGTCAGGATGTTCCGGCATCTTGGGCATCCGAACTTTTGACAGTCCTGGGCAAGTATGTTATGCTCTCGGCTACTTTGGGGAAGAACCGGCCATGGCGAGCCTTATGATGCCTGTGGGGTCTCCGAGTCGGGTGTGGACTCTTCTGGGGCAAGACTGGCCGCAATCCTGGCGCCGCCCTCGACTGCCTCTTCTGCCCGGTAATGGAGTAGTGGCAAAGATCAGGTTCATGCACCACGTGCAGTCCGGATCTTGTGTTCATGGCCGGCAGGTTGAGGGTAGCTCATCAGCGGGCGGACACTGCGCCAGGGGCTTGAGAGGGGAGGATGAGTCTATCTCGACACCATCTCGTTGCCGGGGCCATCGTCTGCCTGTTCGTGAGCTTGGCCGTTGTATATGGCATCGTTGACCCGCTCTTTGAGCCTCCAGACGAAGTGCTCCACTATCCTTATGTCAAGCATCTGGCCGACGGAGGGGGCTTGCCCGTTCAGGGCCAAGATGAGGACGCGTTATGGGAGCAGGAAGGGAGTCAGCCACCACTCTACTATGCCCTGGCGGCAGCTCTGACCTTTTGGATCAACACTGACGATCTCCCGATCGTGCGCCGAATCAACCCTCACGCCCGCATCGGCATACCTCTCGCACAGGACAACAAGAACGTCGTAGTTCACACCACTACAGAGGAGTTCCCATGGCGAGGAACGGTCCTGGCGGTTCGCTTTATCCGTTTCTTCTCGGTGGCCATGGCGGCGGGCACGATCCTATGCACCTATCGCCTGGGCCTGGACCTGTTCCCCGACCGGCCGATCCTGGCACTCACTGCCATGGCCCTGAACGCCTTCATCCCAACCTTCCTCATGGTCAGCTCTTCTGTGAACAATGATAACCTGGTGACGTTGCTCTCATCGGTGACCTTGGTGCTGCTGGTTGGTGTGGTAAGGCGTGGCGCGTCACCCAGATTGCTGGTGCTGATTGGACTTGTCATTGGCCTGGCGTGCCTATCCAAGCTGAGCGGGCTGGGTCTGATTCCACTGGCAGGGCTTGCACTTGGACTGCGGCAGGTACTTGCATCGCGTGGGTCAGAGCTGTCGGCTGAGGCACCAGCGCGAGCTCTCGCGGCGGCGATGAGCGCCGCTCGCCCGAAAGAGGGCCCTCTGCAAGCCGGTCGAGGGGCGGCCGGGAAGCGACTCGAATCATCTGATCTCCAGGATGCGACCAGCACCATCGGCCGAATCTGTCGCTGGGCCGGGGATTGCCTGCTCGTGCTTGCGCCAGTCGCCCTGATGGCCGGATGGTGGTACGTGCGCAACTGGCACCTGTACGGCGAGCCCCTGGGTTTGTCAGCCATGCTGGACGTGGTCGGCCGGCGCTCAGGGATGCCTTCTCTGAGCAAGGCGGTTGGTGAGTTCCGCGGCTTTCGGATCAGTTTCTGGGGACTCTTTGGCGCAGTCAACGTCTTGCTGCGTCCTCGTTGGGCATACTGGGTTCTGGACGGCTTGTCCCTGCTGGCAGCCTCGGGCCTGGCGCTCGCTGCATGGCGCTCACGAAGGTCTGGCCGGTGGCCGCTCTTCTTGCTCTTGGGCTCCTGGATCGTCGTCGTGTTGGGGAGTCTGCTTCGCTGGACGATCGCGACCAAGGGCTCCCAAGGACGTCTGACTTTCCCGGCCATCTCGCCCATCTGTCTGTTCTTGGCGCTCGGATTCAACCGATGGCTCCCGAAGCGCTATGCGACCTATGGTGCCGGCGCACTTGTGGGGCTGCTGTTTGCATTGGCGGCAACGGCTCCCTTCACGGCCATTGCACCGACGTATGCCCGCCCTCCCATCCTCGCCGCTGAGGACGTGCCCCCGTCGGCTCAGCCCTTCAACGCCACCTACGGCGGCGTCATGCGCCTGTTGGCTCATCAAGTGGGCAGTCGCGAGGTGCGCCCAGGCGAGTCTATTCCAGTCACTCTATACTGGCAAGCGCTGGCCCCTATGGATGAGGACTTTTCCATCTACATCCACGTGTTCGGCTGGCATGGGCAGCCACTCGGTCAGCGGGACAGCTATCCTGGGGGCGGCTCCTATCCGACAAGCATGTGGTCTGTTGGCGACGTGGTGCGCGATACCTTCCTGGTTCCGATCCGCCCCGACGCCGAGGGGCCAGTGGCGGCGAAGGTGGAGGTGGGGCTTTACCGCCTGGGTACGATGCAGAATCTACCAGTCGTAGACGCCAGGGGTAGGACCGTAGGCCAACCGATCATCTCTCTGGTCAAGATCGCAGTACCCACGACCCCCGCCAAGCCCACTCAGCCGCTGAACGCCAACCTGGACAACCGCGTGCGGCTGGTGGGTTGCGATCTGGAGCGGGACCAGATTGGGCCGGGCGACGAGCTGCCCATCACCCTCCACTGGGAGGTGACCAACTCGCTGGACAAGGACTATACCGTTTTGCTGCATCTACTGGACATGGAGGACAGAATCGCAGGCCAGGGTGACGGCCCTCCCCTGGAGGGCTTTTATCCCACGTCGTTCTGGGGGGCGGGGGAGACACTGGTCGATCGGCACCTCCTGCTCGTGCACGATGATGCCCCCCCAGGGAACTACCGCGTCGCCGTGGGACTGTACGACCGGGCCACCATGCAGCGTCTGCCCATCTTGGCCGCTGACGGTCAGCCAACAGGCGACAGAATCATCGCAGCGACCAGCCAGGTGATGCCCCGGTCGCCGCGGCCGGGCGAATGACCTTGCTAAGCTGAGACGGCCGACGTGATCAGCGCTGGCCACCAGATGTGACAATGCGCGGTCGATGAAGGAAGATGATCCCATGAAAACACCTATGGATAGCGTCTCGCCACGGGAGACCTGTTTGGTGACCGGCGCTGCCGGCTTTATCGGCTCGCACCTGTGTGAGCGACTCTTGCGAGACGGGTACGAGGTCATTGGGGTGGACTGCTTCACCGACTACTATGCGCGCGACATCAAGGAAAGCAATCTGAGCGGCTTGCGCGAACTTGAGGGTTTCCACTTCATCGAGGCCGATCTGGGCCTGATGGACCTGGACGGGCTGCTCGAAGGCGTATCCTGTCTTTTCCACCTGGCTGCCCAGGCTGGCGTCCGGGCCAGTTGGGGCGATAGTTTCGCCATCTATACCGATCTCAACATCCTTACCACGCAGAAACTCCTGGAAGCAGCTCGCCGCGCCGAGGCCCTGCAAAGGTTCATCTACGCATCATCCTCCTCGGTCTATGGTGACACCGAAGACCTGCCCCTCCGGGAGACTGGCACTCTGCAGCCAGTATCGCCCTATGGGGTCTCCAAGCTGGCAGGGGAGCATCTGGTGCGCCTCTATGCCAAGAACTTTGGTGTGCCAACTGTCTCGCTGCGCTACTTCACCGTCTACGGCCCCAGACAACGGCCCGACATGGCTTTCCACAAGTTCCTTCGGGCCATCTATGCTGGCCAGCCGATACCCGTGTATGGAGACGGCCAGCAGACACGCGACTTTACCTTTGTTGCCGACGCAGTAGAGGCCAACATTCTAGCGATGACCAGCGGCCCGCCAGGTAGCTACTTTAACATCGGAGGTGGCTCGCGCGTCACCGTGAACCAATGCATCGAGATCCTGCGGCGCATCACTGGCCGCGAGGTGCAGATCGTGCACCAGCCCCGTCAGCATGGAGACGTGCGCCACACCTGGGCAGAC
>DATKWG010000069.1:0-5468 GCA_035529675.1 Anaerolineae bacterium | reverse complement strand
CGACTTCCTCCACCAGCATGGTCACGGCCTTTTGTTCAGGACCGGAAAGGTCTGGCGGAGAGACGACGATCGCCTTGCTTAAATCGATCACCTCGGGTAGGCTGGTCAGGCTACCGCAGTCTTGCTCGCTCATTGCTCCTTCTCCCTTTCTATGTCAAGCATACAGTGGCCCAGAGCGAGGCGTCTTTCGACAGATCATCCGAAACCCTTAGATTCTGATGTTCTTTTGCACACCCACGTAGATGTGGCGGAGGCAGTAGTGCGCGTCGTGCCGCATGTTCCTAAAGTCCGGAGCATCCAGCGTATGCTGGCTGCCGGCCATGATCGTGATTTTGCGGCACGCCGGCACGCGAAATACCGCGCAGCTCAGCCCTGCATCCCGGTAGCTCTCATCAATACCCTTTCTCCAAGGCTCCGCACGCATGTGCTCGCCCCACAGGTTGTCAACCCGCATCTTTACGCCGCTTCGGGGATACTTCCACTCCACTGGCTCACCAAAGAGCATCACGTAGCCGGGCGGAACGCAGGCGCTGCCGATGACGGTCACCTCCACGATCGGATCGTCCTCCACGAACGTGATCGACCCGTAGGGCGGCACGTCCAGTTCCACACCGTCCGGGTTGAATTCTGCGCCCACGTACCCAGACCTTAGATCGTCGCTCATGATGCCCCACTTTTCCTCTGGAAGGTCCTCGGCGTTTTGGTTCGTGGCATTCTCCCACGGCCGGCCCAACTCCACCCGAAAGTTCTCGTAGAAGAATGGGGCATCGTACTGGTAGTAGACGAGGCCATACGTGTTTCGCACCTGGGGCATTCTCTCTCTGGCAATGCGCGTGACTTCACGTTCGGCCTCGGTGAACGTCGGGGCCTCTCTCTCTGGGTTTGACAGTCGGGCCCGCGCGATGTGGGGTCGAGTGTATCTCTTGGACATTGTCTTTCTCCTTGTGATGAGCACATTTAGTAATGGCTAGGTGGCTAACCCTTGAGCCCTGTCAGAACGATGCCCTGGACAAAGGCACGCTGCGCCATGAAGTAGAGGATGACAGGCGGCAAGACCATGACCGTTGCCAGGGCCATCTGAAAGTGCGTCGTGTCGGGCACACCCGGCATAAACATGCCCAGGGAGTTGATGCCCAGCGCCAGTGTCCACAGTCTGTTCTTTCTCAAATAGATCAACGGCTGTAGGAAACTGTTCCAGCCCCACAAGACGCTTTGAATGGTGGTGACCGTCAAGGCGGGCTTGGCCAGGGGCAGCATGATCTGCAAAAAGATCCTTGGTCGCCCAGCGCCGTCAATCCGCGCAGCGTCTTCCAGCTCCATAGGGATGGTGCGAAAGAATTGTCGCAGCATAAAGGTATTGACCGGCGCCCCCAAAAAAGGCGGGACGATCAACGGCAGAAAAGTGCCCACCCAGCCCAGTTTTGAGAACATGACGTAGAGGGGGATCATGGTCACCGCGAAAGGCACCATCACCGTGGCCAGGAGGATAGAGAACACCAGGTCCCGTCCACGGAAACGCAGCCGCGCAAAGCTATACCCGGCGAGCGATGCACTGAACACTGTGCCGATCACATTGAAAACTGTGATGATCAGCGTGTTCCTGGTGTACAAAAGTACGGGCACCTCGGCAAAGAGTTCAGTGTAATTCTGCCAGCGGATCGGATTGGGGAACCACTGGACAGGGTAAACGTAGATATTCTTCAAAGTTTTCAAAGAGGTTGAGATCAGCCAGTAAAAGGGCATCAACATGAGCAAGCTGCCCCCGATAAGAGCGATGTACGACAGCATTCGGCCGAAAGGAATGGGTGGCCTGGTCATAGTTATGCGCCCCCTCCTTCTGTCTCATAGTAGACCCATGCCCGCTGGCTACGGAAACCCAACCAGGTGAGCAACATGATGGCAAGAAAGAGCGCCCATGCCATCGCACAGGCATATCCATTCTTAAAGTAGCCAAAAGCGTTTCGATATAGATAGAGCACGTAGAAGAGGCCCGCGTTGGCTGGACCAGCGGACCCGATCGTATCGCCCCCTAAACCATAAAAGATCCAGGCGGCAGCAAATATCTGAAAGCTTCCGATGATGCTCATGATCATTTGATAGAAGATGATCGAAGAGGTCATAGGAAGCGTGATGTGCCGGAACTTGGACAACGTGCTCGCGCCGTCCACCTCGGCAGCCTCGTACAGGACGTCCGGCACCCCTTTCAACGCGGCCAGAAAGATCAGCGTCGAATTGCCCAGGCTCCACAGCGACATGAAAACGAGAGAGGGTATGGCCCACTTGGGATCGGCGTACCACCTCGGCGCCGGCAACCCCAGCGCCTTTAACGGGTAGTTGATGGGTCCAAACTCCGGGTTGAGCGCCCAGCGCCAGATGGCAGCAGAGGCCACGGTGGGCACCAGCGTGGGGAGGTACCATAGCGTGCGATAGAAACTGATGCCTTTGATATCTCGATTCATCACCAGGGCGATGGCATAGGCCGTGACCAGGGTCGCAGGGACGGCCATGACCACGTACTTGAGCGTGACGGAGATGGACTTTAACCACAGCCGGTCCGTTGGGAGCTTGATATAGTTGGCCAACCCCACCCATTTGGGCGAGCTGATGATTTCATACTTGGTAAAGCTCAGACCCAGGCTGACGAACACCGGTCCCAACCTGACAAGCAGTAACCCCAACACCGACGGCAGGATAAACAACCACCCGAAAAAGGTGTCCTCGAAGTTTAGCCGCCGCCAGAATCGCCGGCGGGGTGGTGAACCTGAAACTGCCGAGGCTTGCATTTTCTCACCTCTCGTTCTCCACCCTGGGATGGCGGGCCACTTTGCGGTGGCCCGCCAGTCTGGACATACGTTTGGCTTGGTCGGTCTTAGGAGATCTCGCCGGTCCGCAGGATCTCCTCGGATCCTTCCCGGACCTCTTTGGCCACGTCTTCCCACCTGACCTCGCCGAGCCACAGCCGGTCGAGATAGGGGCCCCAGAATTCGAGCAGGATCTGGTACCAGCCACCATAGTAGGAGCCGACCTTGTCGCCCGGCCAGCGGAAGGTCTGCTGGTTTTCAAAGGCGTCGTAGAAAACCTGGCGGTACTTTTGCTCGGGCGGTTCCGGATTGCTGAGGAACTGCTCCCGCAGGTCCTTGCGGATGGGCTGCTGCATACCCAGGTCGACGAGGATCTTTTCCCCGTCGTAGCTGCAGGTGGCAAAGAAGACAAAGTCGTACGCCTCTTGCGGGTACTTTGTCTTGGAGAACACGCACAACGGCGAGTAGTGCCCATACGAGGCCTTGCTCGTATTGTACGGAACCTGGAACGTGCCCCACTTGATGTCAACAGCGTTGATCCGCCCCAGATTCCAGACCCCAATGTGCTCCATAGCGATGTTCCCTTGTTGTATGCCCATCTCTGTGGCCGCCTGGAAGGCCGGAGTGGGAGAGACATAGTGCTTGAGGCCCAGGTCGGCCAGCCAGTTCATGGCTTCGATGAACTTGTCCGAGTCCATAGGCATGCTGCCGTCGCTCTCGATGAGCTCGGCGTCGTTCGCCCATATGTAGGTTTGCCTGCCGTGGTCCCGGTTGGGCTGGAGGCCGTACTGCTTGACCCGAGCGGGGGCGAAACCCGAATCGTTCGGCGTATTGTCATCCATGTCGAACGTCAACTGCTTGGCCAGCTCGACGATCTCGTCCCATTTCATCCACGTTTGCGGGTCGGGATAGTCGATCCCGGCCTGGTCAAAGAGGTCCGTGTTAAAGGCCATGCACATGGCCCCACTGTCCCACGGCAGCCCCCAGCGTTTGCCATCGTAGGTCTGCGCGATCCAACAGTTGTTGATATAGTCGTCCTCGTTGAAATTGGGATCTACCTCCAAAAAGGGCTCCAGATCCATCGTGACGCCCTTTCTGGTGAGCATTCCCGTGGTCCTGTTGGCGTCAAACCAGCAGTCCGGGCCGGTACCGGCAGCGATCATCATCAGTAGGGCTTCCTGGTGGGAATAGTCAGCTACGGCGTTGATCTCGAAGCTGATCTCGGGGTGTGACTCTTGATACAGCTCGATCTCTGAGTCCATCACGCCGGCGATGTACTCGCCACCGCGATTGAAAAAGTTGAGGGTGATCGGCCCTTTCCCTGTGACGACCACCGTCTCTTTGACTACCTTCTCGACGACTTGGGGGGTGCCCGCGACGATGACCGTCTCTTTGACGACCTTCTCGACGACTTGGGGGGTGCCCCCGACGATGACCGTCTCCTTGACGACCTTCTCCACGACCCTGGGCGCACAGGCTGCCGCAACCAGTCCTGTTATCGCAGCAGCCGACAGGCGCATGAGTTGCCGACGGGTGATTCGCTTCTCTGACATTATGATCCTCCTCACTGGATTCTTGGGTGCGGATTCCTTATGCCACTCACAACCTACCCTTTGGCCCTCTCTTCGATTGCCCCACCTCCTTCCCGATGCCAAGTCTCAGGGAGCCAGGCTTCCTTTCCCGGAACCCACCCGCTCCACAACCTTGGCCCACCGCTTCAGGTTCGCCCCGCTTGCTCCCATGCGCCAAAGACGGAGCCGCGAGTTGCACAGACCTGGCTCGCGCGTTGCCCGCTCTCTTGAAGTCGCCCCAGATCCACAATCCTGTCCGGGCTGCAAATGAAGCGTCGCGATCTCTAGTCTGTCCCGCGCCGGGTTTGGCCCGGATGGCGAGGCAGCTTGCCGGCTCGGACGACTGCCATAGTTATGTCACAGTAACATCATAACACGTCAGCGAACATATGTCAAGAGGGGAGACTCGGTTCCAGATTGTGTTGGCGAGTTCCACGTGCGTGTTGGCGCTCGATTAGTCGATCCCTGGCCCCGGCTCTCCAGTTCTACCACCTTTTCGGTAGCAGCACCTGGGCCTGCGACCGTTCAGATCCCTGCCGGCAAGGCATCGAGACACGTGCAGATCAGTGTCTGCATCACTTATCTCTCCAGGAGGGGAACCAGCCACTTCGAGGGAGCTTTGGCCAGGTCGGCGGTAGTTTCGTTTGCGTTCCCTGGACAGCCCACCAGGGCAGGCGGACCTCCATTGGGCGGTCGTGCGTCACCCACTTGGGCAATCCCTCGCGGTGCCAGCGCTCCAGAGTCTCTGTCCAGAAGCCCGTCTCCCTCAGCGGGATGCGGTCCACGGGTTCAAGACTCATGTAGCGGAAAAAGCGCTCACGCTCGTTCAAGGCCACTCTCCTCTCTAGATCAAATCGAGCGCACAAAGTCCCTGCTCCACCTCTCTTCGCTCCTCAGGTGTGAGTTCGCGCACTGGCGGTCTCACATAGCCCGCTGATACCCCTCTCAACTTCAGCCCTGCTTTGAAATAGGCCGGCGTAATGCCATCCTTGAACACTGCACGAATCCGATTGATCGATTCTTGCAGGGACCGTGCGCGCTCCATATCGCCGGCAGCAAACGCCTCGTACAGCGCGCGAAACGTCTCTGGAAGCAC
>DATKWG010000068.1:0-25031 GCA_035529675.1 Anaerolineae bacterium | reverse complement strand
GATGTGCTGGTACTGGACGTGTCGATGCCCGATCTGAATGGCGTCCAGATCTGTGAACGGCTGGGCGCCCTGGGCTCGCGCACGGGGGTGGTGATGTTCTCTGGGTACGCCGAGGAGTATGTGGTGCGGGAGGCCTTGCGGAAGGGTGCAAAGGGTTACGTGTTGAAGGGCGCGTTCGCGATGAGGGAGCTGGTCCTTGCTGTGCGCGCGGTGGGCCGGGGCGAAACCTATCTTGGCTCTCGGGTTTCGCACAAGGCGCTGGACGAGCAGGTGCCCAGCTCTGTCCTATCGTCGTGAGACGCATTTGTCAAAAGGTGGGGGGCAGGCGCTCGCGGAATCAGGGCATCTGAGCCCGGGGCAAGCACTGCTGTCCGGCCCGCCACTTGCCAGTTGACACCTGTGCCTGCCCCGCGTTCTGTATTTGGATTGGGCTTGGCTCGAGCCACCGGCCGGAGGCCCGAAGGCATATGACAGGTGGGTCACGCGTCTTGGAGCAACGACGGCGGATTGCCTGGCTGGCTGCCGGTTTCGTTGGTGTGGGTCTTGTGTTGCTTGGCAGCCTGGCGTGGTGGCAGTTGTTTCCTCACGATGAGATAGCTGGTCTCTATTTGGCAGGAGGAAAGCAGCCCAACGTCATTCCCGCGGCCCGAGGCAACATATTTGACGCGACGGGCCACTGCCTTGTGGCGACAACGGTAAAGTATGAGATGGGCATGTCGCCCAGACTATTGAGTGGTGCTCAGAAGGAGAAGCTCACGCCCGTTCTGGCGCAGATTCTGGCCAAGTCGGCTGGAGAGGTGGCCGAGATACTTGGCTCGGATGCAGAGTACGTGGCCATCCAGGACAAGAGGAGCGCAGACAACTTGCTGGGGGCTGAATGGTCGGCTGCGGTGGGCTACCGGATTGAGGAGCTCGAGTTGCCTGCCTTCAAGGTCGAGGCCCATCTTCGTCGGCTATGCCCTGATGATGCGCTGGCAGCTTCAGTGCTGGGATTCGTCGATCTCGGTGGGGAGGCTCACTACGGCCTGGAGGAGTACTATGACACCGCGCTCCGGGGAGTGGATGGTCAGTGGTACGGGTTGAGCGACTCGTGGGGTAGGCAGGTCCTGGCCATTCTAGGGGGATATCGTGCGGCCAGAGATGGGTGCAATCTAGTCCTGACCCTGGACCGCAACATCCAACATGCTGCTGAGACCATGCTGCAGCAAGGGATTGAGCAGAACGGGGCCACGGGCGGCAATATCGTGGTGCTGGATCCAGGGACGGGCGCCATCCTGGCCATGGCCAACCACCCCACCTATCATCCTGAGCAGTATTGGAGGGTGGATAGCGCAGAGCAGTTCATCAACAGCGCCGTTAGTGCTCTCTACGAGCCCGGATCAGTCTTCAAGCCGATGACCCTTGCGGCAGCGCTGGAGGCACGGGTCATTCGTCCGTCAGATAGCTACGACGATCGTGGTGAGATCATCGTGGGGAACCAACGCATCCGCAATTCCGATGGAAAGGCTCACGGTCACACCACGATGACCGAATTGCTGGCCTATTCGCGCAATGTGGGGGCCGCTCACCTTGCCGCGCTCTTGGGACCAACGCGCTTCTACGAAATGATCCGCAAGTTCGGCTTCTCTGAGACCACGGGGGTGGACCTGGCCCTTGAGGTGCCGGGGATCATGCGTGTGCCCGGCAACCAATACTGGCATATGTCAGACATGGGAACGAATGCCTTTGGGCAAGGGATATCCGTTACTCCGTTGCAGGTCGTGGCGGCCTATGGCGCCATTGCCAACGATGGCCTGCTCATGCGTCCCCATCTGGTCTCCGAAATCCACGACGGGGATAGGGTTGAGGTGCGCAAGCCTTTCCAAGTGCGGCGGGTGGTATCGACGGAAGTTGCCCGGCAGGTCACCGAGCTGATGGCCGATGCTGTCGAGCTTGGGATGGAACAGGCGATCGTTCCTGGTTATCGTCTGGCAGGCAAGTCAGGCACCTCGAACATCGCCAGCCCGGAAGGGTATGAGAGGACAGACATCATCGCCACGTTCGCCGGATTCGGTCCCGTGCCGAACCCTCGTTTCGTCATCCTGGTAAAGTACGACAGGCCCCAAGTGGGCGATTGGGGCCTCGAAGTGGCAGCCCCCACCTTTCGCAACATGGCCAAGTTCCTATTGGACTACTATGTTATCGCACCGGCTCTCGGCTAGTACTTGCCTGCACAAGTCTGTGCTAGTCCGAACAAGTGCCCCATACGGGGTACAAGTGCCCCATACGGGGTACAAGTGCCCCATACGGGGTACAAGTCTCGTGACCCAAGATCCGTGTTCAGTTCCAAGAAAGAACGCACCATGCTGGTTTGCACCAGCATAAACACCAAACTGGCCAAATATCGGGTATTTGTGCAAGCAAGCACTAGCCGCAAGAAGAGGACGTGGGTGGATCATCGGTGTTGACCCTGGCAGAGTTGTTGGCGGACCTACAACCCGCTCTCAGGGTTGAGGGGGCAGAAAGGGTGCCGGTGGGCGAGGTGTGCATAGACTCGCGTCAGGCCGGTCCCGATTGCCTCTTTGTAGCCCTGCGTGGCGAGAACACGGATGGCCACCTCTATGTTCGTGACGCGTTCGACGCTGGCGCGGTGGTGGCCTTGGTGGAACGCCCTGTAGCGGGGGCGGCCAGCATCGATACCGTGAGGGGGACTGCTCCGCGCACACTCACTGTGCCCGTTGCTGTGGTGGTTGGTGACTCTTTGGCTGCCCTGCAGCGACTTGCGCAGGCACGCCGCCTGGCACGGCCTGGCCTGCGCGTGATAGGAATCACGGGGAGCATAGGCAAGACAACGACCAAGGAGGCGGTGGCCGCCGCACTGTCCCAGCGCTATGCAACGTTGAGGAGTGCTGGCAACTACAATAGCGAGATTGGCCTGCCCCTGACCTTGATGAATCTGCAAGCGCAACATGAGCGGGCAGTGCTCGAAATGGGGATGTACGATCTGGGCGAGATCGCACTGCTCTGCCGGATTGCCCGACCCCAAGTAGGAGTGGTGACCAATGTGGGGCCCGCGCATTTGGAGCGGCTGGGGACCATAGAGCGCATAGCTCAGGCGAAAGCTGAGCTCGTCGAGGCCCTGCCTTCGGATGGCGTCGCCGTGTTGAACGGGGATGATGCGCGCGTGCGCGCCATGGGCCAAAGGACGGATGCAAGGGTCATCACCTTTGGCCTCGGCTGTGGGAATTCAGTCTGGGCTGATGACATCAGTAGTTGCGGCCTGGAGGGCGTGCGTTTTCAGGCCCACCTGGCCCAAGAGGCCTTCGTTGGGATCGAACCCAGAAGCAGGTCACTCAAGCTGGCCACCCTGGGCCGGCACACGGTACATGCGGGGCTGGCCGCAGTTGCTGTGGCCTTGCTCGAGGGACTGACCTGGGAGGAGGTCGAGCAGGGTCTTCTGGCCCAGGGGTATGGACTGCGCCTGGTGCCAAAGCGAGGGATGCGTGGCGCTACGCTCCTGGATGATACCTATAACGCAAGCCCGGCCTCTGTAGGGGCGGCTCTGGATGTGCTTGCAGAGCTGCCCGGCAGGCGAGTTGCCGCCCTGGGTGATATGCGGGAGCTCGGTTCGTACGAAGCCCGGGCGCACCGAGAAGTAGGCCGCCGCTGTGCGCAAGTGGTAGACGTGTTGGTGACCGTTGGCCGGGGTGGACGGCTCATCGCCGAAGCTGCGCTGGAGGCGGGGCTGGCACTCTCGGCGGTTCATGCCGTAGCCGACAACCGGGCCGCCGTGGAGGTCCTCTCGGCGCTCTTGCGCGAAGGAGACGGGGTGCTGGTCAAGGGATCGCGCAGCATGGCCATGGGAGCAATTGTGAGTGCGCTTGAGGAAGAAGAGGCATGACCAGATCTCCGCTGCTGATCGGCCTCGCTTTCCTGCTCACTGTGCCCTGGGGGAACTGGGTGGTGCGTACGCTGATGAAACTGGGTGCCACCAAGAGGATACGCGCCGACGGCCCCGCTTCTCACCAGGTAAAGTCGGGCACACCGACCATGGGGGGGCTCTATTTTCTGGCTGGCCTCGGCGTGATCACGGCTGGGCTGGCCCTGCGCGGATACACGGAAACTCTCCTTCCCCTTCTGGCGATGCTGGCCTACGGGGTGCTCGGGGCTTTCGACGACCTACGGGGGCTGAAGGATGCTGTCGGGGTGGGGTGGCTGGCCCGCTTCAAGTTCCCGTGGCAATGGCTTGTGGGTATGGCGGTGGCATTGGTCATGTTCCTGACCGTGGATGCACATCCGGTCATCATTCCCGTCTCGGGCCAGACCTTTGAGCTGGGTTGGTGGTACGTTCCCATTATGGCGCTGCTCATCGTTGCCACTGCTAACGCGGTGAACCTGGCCGATGGGCTGGATGGACTGGCCGGGGGCACGTCGGCCATAGCCTACGGGGCCTACGGGATGATCGCTGAGCTATCTGGGCAGCAGGGGTTGGCGCGGTTTTGCTTTGCCCTTGTTGGGGTCCTGCTTGCTTTCCTCTGGTTCAACGTACATCCTGCACGGATGTTCATGGGTGACACGGGGTCTCTGGCGTTGGGGGCAGGTTTGGCGGCTGTGGCTGGGCTTTCGGGTCAGTGGTTGCTCCTGCCGCTGGTTGGGGCGATCTTTGTAGTGATAGCCCTTTCGGTGATTGTCCAGGTTGCCTACTTTAAGTACAGCCGTCGCAAGTATGGCGAGGGGCGTCGGGTCTTTCGCATGGCTCCCCTGCAGCATCATCTCGAGTTGGGGGGGTGGTCAGAGGTGCAGATCACGTCGCGCTTCTGGGTCGTCGCGGCCGTGGCGGCGGCAGTGGGCGTTGGCCTGGGGATAGGACGATGATTTCGGAGAGCGGACTGCGCGGGCTAAGAGTGGCCATCGTTGGCGCAGGACGGGAGGGCTTGGCCCTGACCCGCTATCTGGTGCACTCTGGCGCTGAGGTGACTTTGAGTGACATCAAGCCTGCCGACGCGCTGAGGGATCGCCTGTCGCTTCTCCAGGGGCTGGACGTGCGGGTGTGCCTGGGGGGGAATCCGCCCGATCTGTTGGAGGCTGACGTGCTCTTTGTGAGTCCCGGGGTGCCACCATCGGCGCCGATCGTGGTTCAAGCGAGGGAGCGGGGTGTGCCCATCAGCAGTGAGCCGAGACTGTTCACCCAGATATGTGCCGCACCAGTAGTGGGCATCACCGGGTCCAGCGGCAAGAGTACCACCGCGGCCCTGGCTGGCGAGATGTACGCGGCTTCGGGGAAGAGGGTCTGGGTGGGAGGCAACATCGGGCAACCCCTCACCGCGAGGCTGCTGGAAGCAGAACTCCCGGAAGTCGCAGTCATGGAACTGTCCAGTTTCCAGTTGGAGCTGTTCTCGCCAGGTTATCAGGGTGCCAGCCTGGAGAAGCGCCGTTCTCAAGCGTCGCGGGTGGTATCGACAGAGGGATGGAGCCCACACGTGTCGGCGATAACCAACATCACCCCTAACCATCTGGACCGGCATCCTTCGATGGCCGAGTATGTTCGGGCCAAGTCCCAGATCATTGCCTTCCAACGGCCCGACGACTGGGCCGTCCTCAATCTGGACGATGATGTCACCTCTGGGATGACGACGCGCACGGGTGCCCGAGTGCTGCACTTCAGTCTCGAGCGGAGCGTCGGCGATGGCGCCTGGCTACGGGGTGACCACCTGGTTGCGTGCCTGGACGGTCACGAGCGAACGTTCTGCCATTCGTCCGAGGTCAAGCTGCGTGGCAGTCATAACCTGGCCAACATCCTGGCTGCGGCTTGCTGCGCGATGGCCGGAGGCGTGGATCTGGAGGCGATACGCAGTGCTGCCATCAGCTTCCCCGGCATGAAGCACAGGCTCGAGACGGTGCGCTGGTGGCGCGGAATCCTCTTTGTCAACGATTCGATCGCCACGTCTCCCGAGAGGTCCATTGCTGCGATCCATTCCTACCAGGAGCCGTTGGTGCTTCTGGCAGGCGGCCGAGACAAGCACCTGCCTTGGGGTGAGTGGGCCGATCTGGTGTTGGAGAGGGTCCGGGTGCTGGTGGCTTTTGGCGAAGCCAAGCCGATCATCGAGAACGCCCTGGCTGATGCACGCGGCAGGCGGTCCGAGGTCAGCAGAGGCCAGACCGTGGTGCTGGCCGTGGATTCTCTGGAACGGGCCGTTGCAGAGGCGGCAAAGCTTGCGAGAGCGGGAGATGTGGTCCTGTTCGCGCCTGGGGGCACCAGCTTTGATGCTTTTGAGGACTTTGAAGCGAGGGGAGAGAGATTCCGAGCCCTGGTCGAGGGCTTGCCCTGATGGTGGTACCTGTGCCCCTGCAGTACGGGGTACCTGTGCCCCTGCACTATGGGGTACCTGCGAGGGAGGAAACGAGTGATCAGGGTAACGAGCAGGAGGGTCACCAGGACCGACTACTGGCTGGTGCTGGTGGTGCTGGCGCTGGTGGTCGTGGGGCTGGTGATGGTGTACAGCGCCTCCTATCATTTCCCTTTCGTCAGCGAAAAGTATGAAGCGCAGCCCCCCAACTACTTTCTGAGGCGCCAGACCATCTTTGCCTTGGTGGGGTTGGTGGGGATGGTCATTCTGGCGCGCGTGGACTATCAGCTCTACCGCAGGTTCGCTGTACCAATCTTGGTAGCAACGGTGATCATTCTGGTGGTGATGGCGCCCTTGGGGCGGTGGCTGCTGCGGACTCAGAGATCTGTGCAGCTGGCCGAGTTGGCCAAACTGGGCGTCATGATCTACATGTCGGTCTGGCTGGCCAGCAAGGGCGACGAGATACGTCACCTTACCTTGGGCCTGATGCCCTTTGCCTTGTTGCTGGTGTTTCTCTGTGTGCTGGTTGTCCTGCAGCCCGATTTCTCTACGGCTGCGCTGCTGGTGGCCACGGCTTCTTCGATGCTACTCGTCGCCGGAGCCGACGTCCGGGGGTTGCTGGTCTACCTGCTGTTCGTCTGCGCGGTGTTGATGCCCGTGTCGGTCTTTGCTCCCTACGTTTTTGTCAGGATCAGGTCGTGGCTGGGCAGCCCGTTGCGAGCCAGCGTCGGTGAGGGGTTCCAGTTGGTGCAGTCGTTGGGTGCGCTGCAGAAGGGGGGATGGCTGGGCGTGGGGCTGGGGCAGAGCGAGCAGAAGCTCGCGCTCTATGCTCCCCACTCCGATTGCATATTCGCGGTTGTGGCCGAAGAGTTGGGCTTTGTGGGCGCTGGCTTTGTCATCGCACTCTATGGCCTTTGGACGTGGCGCGGCCTTCGGATCGCCTGGTACGCCCAGGATGCCTACGGAATGCTGCTGGCCGTTGGAATCGTGGCTTGGGTCACATTTCAGGCGGCTCTGCACATCGGGGCACTCACCGACGCGACGCCCCTCACCGGCACGGTATTGCCCTTTGTGAGTTCGGGAGGCTCTTCGTTGACTACCAGCCTGGCATCCGTTGGGATTCTGCTGAGCGTCGCCCGCGGTAGTCGGACTGGGGAAGGAGCCCAGGACTCATGAGGCTCCTGGTCACGGGCGGAGGGACGGGCGGGCACGTATATCCCGCACTGGCCATCGTCGAGGCGCTACTGAGCAACGAGGAGTGGTCCACGAAGCGCGAGGACGTGGCCTGGGTGGGCGGTGCTAACAGCATTGAGGAGCGGATCCTGACTCGACAGCAATGGACCTTCCTTCCCATACCGGTTGGCGCCCTGCGAGGAGTCAATCCGAAGGCGGCCCTGCACAATCTCGGGCGCATGAGGAAAGGCTATAGGCGATCGCGAGAGCTCGTGGCCCGGTGGCGCCCCCATGCCGTCTTGGCAACGGGGGGCTATGTCTCGGTGCCAGTGGTCTTGGCCGCACGGGCCGCCAGTTGTCCATCACTCGTTTTTCTGCCCGACATGCAGCCTGGGCTGGCTGTGAGATTGCTGTCCCGCTTTGCGCAGCGGGTGGCGGTTTCCTTCGAGTCGGTTGCGGACCGCTTTCCGCGTCGCAAGGTGGTGGTCAGCGGGTATCCCGTGCGACTGGCTCTGCAGGGGATCGACAAGGGGGAAGCCCGCCATGCCCTGGGCCTGGCCAATCGATTGCCCACCCTGCTGGTGTTCGGGGGGAGCAGAGGGGCGCATTCCATCAATGAGGCGGTGCGTGGGGTGCTGGAGCCTTTGCTGACGATCGCTCAGGTGGTTCACATCAGCGGGGCCGAGGATCATGGTGCGCTGCACAGCCTGCGCGAGAATCTACCCAGCAACCTGAGATCTCGATATCGCCTCTTCGCTTACATGCATGAGGAGATGCCGGATGCGCTGGCTGCTGCGACGTTGGCAGTGGCCCGAGCGGGTGCAGCTACTCTGGGAGAGTTTCCCGCCGTGGGCCTACCAGCGGTGCTGGTCCCCTATCCCTATGCGGGGCAGCATCAGCAACTCAACGCGGAGTACCTGGCGGGGAATGGAGCAGCAGTCATTGTCCATGATGCTGACCTGGGCAGGCGCGTCCTGCTCGTGGTGACAGAGCTCCTGGCTGACCCGGAACGGCTGCGATCCATGAGTGCCTCGGCGCGGGCTCTGGCTGTGCCGGAGGCTGCAAAGACCGTTGCCAGAGAGCTGTTTTGCCTGGCCCACAACAGGTCGTAGAGGAAGCCATGTGGAGGATGTTGTGAGCTGGAATGTGGATCAATACGCGTTGATAGGCATCACTCTCCTCCTGTTTGGCTTCCTCGGATTCAGGAGGGGAGCGAACAGAGAGCTGCGATCGATGGTTGGCATCGGGCTGGCCATGTTGCTGGCCAGGGTTTTGGTCCCCAACCTGGGCAAGCAGATCAACGTCCTCCATAAGTTGGGTCGTTTTGCGCTGGCCGTCGTAGACAGCGATCCTTCCAACGCCTGGCAGGAAGCCCAGCTACTGCCCGACCTGATTCAGACACCTGAAGATCTGCAGTTCGTTTCCTTGCTCGTATTCCTCGGGATCATCTTGCTCTGCTACCTGTGGGCACAGAGTAGGATTGCGGCACCCTCTTGTTTGTCGCTGAAGATGTTGGGAGCGGTCGCTGGGGGAATCAATGGCTTCCTGGTGGCCTACTACGTTTTCCCCATACTGCTCAAGTCAGAGGCGGTGATCAGAGTGCCGGGTGGAGAGATCAATGCGGCTCTGGGAAACAGCCGGACAATGGCGCTGGCGGCCGTCTTTGCAGTGGTGGTCTTGATTGGCCTTGGCCTGAAGGCGTCGAGATCGCCCAACCCCAGGGATTAGGGCTATTGAACGACGGGGAACTAGGAGGGTCGCGTGGCCCCGATTGAAGTCTTCTTTGGTCTGATCGTTTTCGTCTTCTCGTTGATTGGGCTGGCGCGGGGCTTTCTTAAGGAACTCGGCGTGACCACGGTGATGATGTGCCTGCTCTTCTTCCTGAGTCTCTTCGAGCCACACCTGGACAAGGGAATGGTCAAAGTGCTGAGCGCCAACACCCAGTTTGTCCCCCTCGACAGGAAGGATGAGCTAGAGTGTTGGCTGTTCGTCTTTGTGATCGTATCCGCCGCCTTTGTTTCTTACCAGGGGGAGACGTTGGCCTTCGGCGGGGAGCCTCCTCGCGGTTCCCAGGGAGTTCTCTTGGGACTACTGACGGGCCTGCTAAACGGCTACTTGATTGCTGGCGCGATCTGGTACTACATGGACAAGCTCAACTATCCCATTGCAGCATTGGGATTCTCGAGCGACAAGCTTTCGGGATTCGCCCGAGGGCTGATCGAGTTTCTGCCCACGAACTTCTTGGGTCAGCCGATCTTGTTTGGCCAGAGCCTGCTGCTGTATCTCAGCGGCCTTTTGATCATGGCCCGCGTAATTCGCTGACGAGGACCGAGCGATGAGCCGATCGGGAACCGGGTCGCTACCCATACGCATCCACATGGTGGGCATTGGGGGCATCGGGCTATCGGCGATTGCCCGCGTCCTGGCGGGCCGGGGGCACATCGTATCTGGGTCTGACCTGCGGGCCTCGACCATTACTCGAGATCTGAACAGCCTTGGCATCGAGACGCACGTGGGGCACCGGGCCGACCAAGTGGCTGGGGCGGAACTGGTGGTCATATCGTCGGCCATTCCCGAGGAGAATGTGGAAGTGCGGGCTGCACGGGCAGCGGGGATTCCCGTGGTGAAGCGCCAGCAACTGCTGGGACCGATGATGGCTGGCAGCTATGGGATCGCTGTGGCTGGCACTCACGGCAAGACCACGACGGCCGCCATGCTCGCGGTGGTTCTGGAGCGGCTGGGCTATTCGCCGACCTTTGCCGTGGGCGGCATCATTGCCGAGCTGGGCACCAACGCGCAAGCCGGCAGCGGGCGATACTCTGTACCCGATACGGGGTACTTTGTCATCGAAGCCGACGAGTACGACCGAACCTTTCACGGTATGCGGCCACACGTGGCTGTGGTGACCAACGTTGAGATGGACCATCCGGATTGCTATGGCAGCATCGAGGACGTGCGCTCGGCCTTTGGCATCTTTCTTGGGCTTGTACCTGACGAGGGGCACATCGTCGCCTGCGCCGACAGCCCAGAGCTGATGCGGGTTCTGAATGAGCGTGAAGGAGGTCTTGGCAAGGTGATGACCTATGGCTTGTCGCGCGACGCGGACTATGTGATCAGCGACGTCAAACCGGAGCTGGACGGCGGGGTCGCCTTCAAAGTGGTGAGGGCTGGGCGTACCTGGGGTACATTCTTGCTGGTCGTTCCCGGCCTTCATAATGCCCTGAACGCAACGGCTGCTCTCATCGTTGCCGGGCTGCTGGGGGTTGACCCGAAGGACGCAGGCGCCGTGCTCTCGAGGTTCCGCGGGGTGCAGCGGCGCTTTGAGATCAAGGGGGAGGTGGGGGGCGTTCTGGTCATAGACGACTATGCTCATCATCCCACGCAAGTGCGGGCCACTCTGGCTGCAGCGCGTCAGCGCTATCCAGGGCGACGGATTTGGGCTGTGTTTCAGCCGCACACATTCAGTCGGACTCGGGCGCTCCTAGAGGAGTTCGCCACCTGTTTTGCCGGTGCCGACCAGGTGATTGTGACCGACATCTACGCTGCGCGTCTACACGAGAAACCCACCATCAACGCTGAGAGCCTGGTAGAGGCCATACAACACGACAAGGTGAGGCACATAAGTGAGCTTGACCAGGTGGTGAGGCATCTTGTTAGGGAACTTTGCCAGGGAGATGTCGTGCTCACTCTGGGAGCGGGAGATTGCTACCTGATCTCTGAGCGTGTTCTGGCAGAGCTTGCGAGGCGGGGAGAGGCGTGACAGGCTTGGAACAGCTTCGGAAAGAGCTGGCAGAAAGAGGCTACGGCCAGCGGCTGCTGGTGGACGAGCCGCTGTCTCGGCACACGTCGTTCGCCATCGGCGGCCCCGCCGACTTGCTGCTCTCTGCACGGGAGCCAGGAGAGCTCCGCGAGCTGGTGGAGCTCGCACGGGCAAATCGAGTCTGTGCCCTGGTGATAGGTGGTGGCACCAACATCCTGGCGGCCGACAAGGGTGTTCGGGGGTTGGTGATAGTTAATGAATGTCGGGGGCATGCGGTCAACCAGGATGGGATGCTTGTGGCACAATCGGGAGCTCTGATGGGCAGGCTGGCTCGGAAGACCTGTGCCCATTCCTGGGCGGGGCTAGAGTGGGCTGCCGATATTCCCGGAACCGTAGGTGGGGCGGTGGTGGGGAACGCGGGGGCCTACGGCGGCTGCATGGCAGACGTCGTGCGCTGGGTGACCCTGGCGCAAGCTGACGGTACGGTGAGCCGGGTGGAGGCGGACTGGCTCGACTATGGGTATCGCGCCAGCGCCCTAAAGGCATGCCAGCACAAGCACCGCCCTATTGTGTTGGAGGTGGGCATGCAACTGAGACTAGGGGATGCGGAGGAGCTGGCTCGTAAGGTCGAGCGGATCGTCGGACAGAGAAGGGTGCAGACGCCGCAGGGGCATTGCGCTGGCAGCGTGTTCAAGCGGACGCTTCAGTACCCCGCCGGTTTCCTGATCGAGCAGGCGGGCCTGAAGGGGAAGCGTATTGGTGGCGCGGAGGTCTCGGAGCAGCACGCCAACTACGTGATGAACGTGGGCGGAGCGACGGCGGCCGAGGTCCGGGCCCTTATCGAGCTGGTGCAGGAAAAAGTGTGGGCCGACTTTGGGGAGCGTCTGGAAATCGAGATCGAGTTCGTGGGAGAGTGGTCATGATTGCTCGGTTGCTCTCCCCCCGGTTGGGCCACGGCGCACTCGCCAGGGATAGTCATTTTGGTGGACAGTCGTGAAGAAAAAAGAGAAGGTGCGGGTGGCGGTTCTGTTTGGCGGCAAGTCGGGAGAGCATGAGGTGTCGCTGGCTTCTGCGCGGTCGATCATGGCGGTGATGGACAGGCGCAAGTACGAGGTCTTTCCAGTTGGCATCTCCAAATCGGGTCGCTGGCTGACCAGTGGCGATCCCATGCTCCTGCTCACCGCCGGCGAGGGTAGCATGCCGGATGAAGAGTGCACGTCGCTGGCAAGTTCGAGAGGACGGGAGCTGGTGCCAGGAACCAGCGAGTCTCGCTTTCCGGCTGTGGACGTGGTGTTCCCGGTGTTGCATGGGCCTTTTGGCGAAGATGGGACGGTGCAGGGGCTGCTGGAGCTGGCCGACTTGCCCTATGTGGGCGCTGGCGTGTTGGGTTCGGCTCTCGGCATGGACAAGGCCGCGCAGAAGGCGGTGCTAAGGGTCAATGGGCTGCCCGTGGTGGAGCATCTGATGATCAAGCGCAAGGCGTGGCGTGCTCATCCCGAGGAGGTGGTGGCCGGCGTAGAGGCGCGCTTCGGCTACCCCCTCTTTGTTAAGCCGGCCAACCTTGGTTCCAGCGTGGGTATCTCTAAGGCACACGACCGTGGCGAGTTGCAGAGTGGGCTCGATCTGGCGGCGCGCTACGACCTAAGGCTGCTCGTAGAGGTTGCCATCAACGCTCGAGAGATCGAGTGCAGTGTGCTGGGCAACGACGAGCCGATAGCTTCGCTGCCGGGGGAGGTGGTGCCGTGCAACGAGTTTTACGACTACAAGGCCAAGTATATCGACGACGCCTCCGAGCTCTACATCCCAGCGGATCTGCCCGAGGAGACGGCCAAGCTGGTTCAAGACTTGGCCGTGCGCGCCTTCCTGGCTATCGATTGCGCGGGGATGGCTCGGGTTGACTTTTTCCTCTGTCGCGATACGGGCAAGGTCTACGTGAACGAGTTGAACACCATTCCTGGTTTCACTGAGATCAGCATGTATCCCAAGCTGTGGGAGGCGAGCGGGATCCCCTATCCCGAGCTCATCGACCGACTGATAGAGCTGGCGATGGAACGTTGGGAAGACAAGCGCAAGTCTGAGACCTCTTACCCTGGGTACAAGTAGGAAGCAGGCGCGGAGGTGGCCAACTTCAGGCGGGTGCAAGGCAGAAAGGGAAGGCGTTCAAGCTCTCGCCTGGGCGACTCTGAAGGGGCGAGGGCAGAGGAAGAATCATCAGTGTTGGCGCCCGTCGTCCAAAGCTGCTCGGTTTGGGCAAAGCTTCCCGCCCTGATCGTGCTCTGTGGCAGTCTTTGGGTCTTGTATGGCTTTTTTGGCGATCCGCGTTTTCGAGTGAGTGAGCTGGTGATCGAGGGCGCGAACCTGGTTGAGGAGGCGGATGCACGACGGGTGATGAACGTAGTGAACACCAACCTCTTCCGCGTGAATGCTAGAGAACTGACCGCACGCTTGGAGAGTGAATTCGGCGTTCTCGAGCGTGCTTCGATCCGTTGCCGGTTGCCGAATCGGCTGTTCCTCAGTCTCGAGGAGCGAGAGGCAGTATTGGTTTGGGAGAGCGGGGGGATCCACTGGTGGATGGGGCAGGATGGAAAGGTGCTGGGGGCCACAGAGGACGCCGGCGATCTGGTGATCATCCATGATATCAAGGGGTTTGCCCGGCAGCCGGACGGACACATAGCTGGAGTACCTTGGGGGCTGGCGCTGGAGATGCGAGAGGCTGTGCCCGCCATTCAGGCTTTCGACTATACGAGCGAAGAGGGCCTTATTCTTTACGTCACTGATCGCGGATGGCCCGTCTACCTGGGACACAAGGGAGATGCCCAGGTCAAGGCCGCTATCATGTGGGCGCTGGCGGACAAGTTGGTGACCCAGGGATTTGATGTGGCCCACATCGACCTGAGGAATGACCGGCGTCCGATCTACAAGAAGCTCTAATACTGTTTTGTCAGAATGCTCACTCTGTAGCAAGGGCGTGCACCTCGTAGTGAAGGGGCGCGTGTCACCGGACGGATGTCAGAATGGCTCCGGAGGCCACTTCTTGTACCAGGCGACCAGCTTCCGTGCGCTTCAAAGCGAAGCAACGCAGTAGTACTAGACAGGGGATGAGAGGAAGGGCACTCCGATGGAGCGTCCGATAGTTGCGATTGACGTGGGGACGACCAAGATCTGCACCCTCGTGGGCGAGGTCGGCGAGAATGGTGACCTGCGAGTGATCGGGGTAGGGGTGGTCGCGGCGCAGGGCCTGTACAAAAGCGAGATCACCGATGTTGAGGAGGCGGCGGAAGCGATCGGGAGGGCGGTGCAAAGAGCAGAGCAGGTATCTGGCCACACGGTGACCGAGGCCTACGTGGGGATCGGGGGCGGTCATATCTCCTCGCAGAATAGTCGTGGAGTGGTAGCCATCGGGAAGGGCGATCGACCGATAGATCGCGATGACATCGATCGGGCCATGGAATCTGCGTTGGCTATCACTTTGCCGCACAATCGCCGCGTGATCCATTGCAGTCCGCGCGAATTCATCGTCGATGGGCACGATGGAGTCAAGAATCCTTTGGGTCTCATGGGATTTCGCTTGGAGGTGGAGGCTCACATCATCACCGGGGCTGGCACTTCGATCCAGAATATCATTCACTGTGTAGAGATGAACGAGATCGAGGTCGTGAGGCTTGTGGCACAGCCTTTGGCCTCGGCAGAAGCCGTTCTGACCGAAGAAGAGAAAACCATGGGCGTGGTGATGATAGATATTGGGGCTGGGACCACCGACCTGGCCATATGCGTTGAGGGAAGCCCCTGGGAGACGCAGGTTCTGCGGGTGGGGGGCAACCAGTTGACCCGTGACATTGCAGTTGGCTTGCGCACCCCCTTGGCCACGGCTGAGGATCTCAAGGTTCGGTACGCTCATGCGGCTCCGGAGACGATAGATGAGGATGAGAAGATCGAGATCACAACCTTTGGTGACGGCGGGCGGAGCACTGTTTCGCGCCGGACGCTCTGTGGCGTGCTGGGTGCTCGCATGGAGGAGATGCTTGAACTGATCGCGCGTGAGGTCAAGCGTTCAGGCTTTGGTGGGCTGCTGGCGGCGGGCGTGGTCATCACCGGGGGCACGGCAAACCTGAGGGGGATTCGAGATGTCGCCGCAGAGCTCCTCCAACTTCCTGTGCGGATTGGCATGCCCCGAAGGTTGCGCGGCTTGACCGAAACGATCAGTAGTCCTGCCTACGCGACGAGTGTGGGGCTGTTGCTATGGGGGATGCGAGAGCGAGCTGGCACCATGGAGAGGGGGCCCAGGGCAGCTCGAAGAGGGACGTGGTATCGACGATTGGCGGATTGGCTCAAGGTGTTCCTGCCGCGAGGCTAGGAGGGCACGAAAGGGGAGTTGTCGAAATGGATGACGCAGTCGGACTCGGAGGCTGTGCCCAAATCAAGGTGGTGGGCATAGGTGGTGGTGGCTGCAACGCCGTTGACCGGATGATTCAGGTGGGTGTTCGAGGAGTCGAGTTCTTGGCTCTGAACACGGATGCTCAGGCTCTTGCCAAGTCGAACGCGTCTGTGCGTATGCGCATCGGCAGCAAGATAACGCGGGGGTTGGGTGCCGGCGGCGACCCAGGTATAGGCGAGCAGGCCGTGAAAGAGTCTGCTGAAGAGATCGCAGAGCTTCTGCGGGGTGCCGACATGGTCTTTGTCACTGCAGGGATGGGGGGTGGTACGGGCACTGGTGGGACGCCCCTGGTGGCCGAGATAGCCCGTGGCCTTGGAGCGCTCACAGTTGCCGTCGTAACCAAGCCCTTCAGCTTTGAGGGTGGCCGGCGCATCCAGGTGGCTCTGGACGGACTTGAGCGGCTGCGACGCCACGCGGATACCCTCGTGGTCATTCCCAACGACCGACTCCTGCAGATCGTGGATCGCAAGGCCTCCATACGTGATGCGTTCTTGGCTGCCGATGATCTGTTGCGACAGGGCATCCAGGGCGTTTCTGACCTGATCACGGGCACTGGTCTGGTGAATGTTGACTTTAACGACGTCAGGGCCATCATGAAAGACGGCGGGACGGCTCTGATGGCCATTGGCATAGGCAGGGGCGAAACCCGGGCGCTTGACGCGGTGACCCAGGCCGTCAATAATCAGCTATTGGACGTGACGGTTGACGGGGCAAAGGGAGTTCTGTTCAGTGTCAAGGGGGGCAAGGAACTGACCCTGCACGAGGTGAGTAGCGCCGCTGAGCTGATCCGAAAAATGGTGGATACCGACGCCAACATCATCTTTGGGGCGACCATCGACGAGTCACTGGCTGGGCAGGTGCACATAACGGTGATAGCCACTGGCTTTGATGGCACGGTCAAGGCGTCATCTGCGCGAAGGCCAGCCGTCGCTCAGCAAGCACAACCTGACAAGTTGATCCAGTTTCCTCTCAGGAAGCTTGAACAGGACGAACTCGACATCCCCGCCTTCCTACGTAGGTGATCCGAGTCCCAGGCGGAGGTGGAGTCGATCATGAAATGTCCTTTCTGTGGGAGCGGTCAATCTCGCGTGATGGACACTCGCGAAGTGGGCGATGGCATACGCCGCAGACGAGAGTGTCAGGAGTGTGGGCAGCGGTATACCACCTACGAGCATGTGGCCAAAGTGAACCTGCTGGTGGTGAAGCGAGATGATCGGCGAGAGGCCTTTGATCGGCAGAAGCTCTTTGAGGGGATCTGGAAAGCTTGTGCCAAGCGACCGATCGCCAGCGAAGACATCGAGCGTATGGTCGATGACATCGAGTCGAGTCTCTACAGTCTGGGGCAGTCTGAGGTGCCTAGTCGGGTTATCGGAGAGATGGTCATGGATCGCCTTAGCAAGGTGGACCCCGTGGCCTACGTGCGCTTCGCCTCAGTGTACCGCTCATTTGCCGACCTGGAAACCTTGAAGCGGGAAGTTGATCGGATGCTTGAACGAGGGACCTCACCAGGTCCCTAGCCCTGGCCTTATGCCTGAAGCTTGGCGACACGGACAGGGCGACACCACCCGTAGGCTGGCCAGCAGGCTGGCCACCGACCACTCGGTGGCAAGTCCCTCGCGCACGCGCCGGGGGGTCAGGCCAGGAGTGGAAAGGCGAGTCGAGCCGGCCTCTCATAGCCGCCTCAATCGCCCCCGTGCCCCAGTACCTGGTCACTGCGGGCGGCATCTTCCGAGACCCTCGTGCCGCCTGGTCTCCGCGCACTTGCCCGATCTGCCGTCCCCGATCTAGGCTGCGCCAGTGTTTCGACTCCGCAGGAATGGATGACTGTGGATCCCAGTCGTCCGTGGGCGAGGCTTCTATGGATGCCTTCACCACTACCTGGTTGGCACAGCATTCGTGGTGTGGTAGGATGAGCTCAAGAGGGGTATCGCCGCTCGACCGACGACGCAGGCATGGCCGGAGATCTGAGCTTCGCTTCCGTTTCGCGATACCGGGCAGGCGATCATATCGCGCGCGAGGGTTTCGGCGGTTGTTGCTGCGCAGAGGCGTTCTGTAGGAGCAAAGGGATCGAGAGCGCAAAGGAGAAGGAGATGGAGCTAAAGTCTGCATTCTTGGGCTGTGGCCCGCGTGCACGTGGACATGCCCGGGCGTACGAATTGGTGAAGAAGGGCAAGTTGGTGGCGATCTGTGACTTGGACGAAGAGCGATTGAAAGCATTCGGGGAGGATTTTGGCATTGAGCGTCGCTATACCGACATCGACGAGATGCTGGAGAAGGAGAAGCCTGATCTTCTGCACATCATCACCCTGCCCACTGTGCGCGTTCATCTCATGACCACCGCAGCCGAGCATGAGGTGCCCGTGGTCATTGTCGAGAAGCCCGTGGG
This sequence comes from Anaerolineae bacterium, assembly GCA_035529675.1. Lineage (GTDB taxonomy): Bacteria > Chloroflexota > Anaerolineae > UBA1429 > UBA1429 > DATKWG01. Next base: position 6,951 of record DATKWG010000068.1, on the reverse strand, counting down.
CGTTCAGGGAGAGGACTATCGGCAGATCAAGGAACTTGGCGCAGAGTCGAAGACCAGATTCGTGGTCAACACACAGCTTCATTTTCACCCACGTAACCTAGAGTTGAAGCGTGACGTGGCAGAGGGGCGCATCGGCGAGGTAAGGTTCATGGACGCCAGCGCGCGATCCACCATACTCGACCAGGGCGTGCATGTGTTGGAGCTGGCCCACACCTACAACGGCTGTGCGTCACCCACCACGGTTTTCGGCCAGATCTCGGGCCGAGAGAATCTCTTCAGCCGGCAGCCTTCGCCAGACGTCGCGGAAGCGGCCGTCACTTTCGAAAACGGCGCGCGCGCTCTGTTGCTCTCGGGCGCCATTGCTCCCAAGGCCACTGAGCACGAGTCCATCTATTATCACAAACGGATTTCCGTGTATGGGACCCGTGGGTTCGTCCAATGGACCATGTGGGGCTGGGAGCGCTTCACGCCAGAGAATGGCTACACGAGCGGCGCTCATGACTACCACCAAGAGGATGTGCGGGCCCAGGCCGCGCTGACCGATGCAGCATTCGATTGGGCAGTAGATGAGAGCAAACCGCATCCAACCAGGCTGGAACTCAACCTGGAGCAGTTCAGTGTGGTCTTGGCCACCTACGCCAGCGCGTTGAGTTCGGCTCCGGTGAACTTGCCGTTTGACCCGCCAGATGGACTGCTTGACGCCTTGAAAGACCGTCTGTAGCCTTGGCGACTTTGCCATCGGCAAATGACTGCGGTCGTGCTTTGCGACGTGGGCGACCGGCGGGTTTGTACAGTCATCGTTCAACAGGGTATCGAAAAAAGGTCTGGGAGTACGGGCGGGTTTGCCCGTCCTGGCCGGGCCAGGGAAATCCGCCCCTACAAAACGCAAACGACTGGCACAAGAGCTATACAACAGCACAACTGTTGCAGCGGAAGCGCGAATTGCCGGCGTTTTTCGATGCTCTCCGTTCCGGGGATTTGACAGCCAGGGGCGTATGCTGTAGAATCCCTGCCGTGATCGGGCCATAGTGCGTGGCCAAGGGGCTTTGCCTGCGGACAGGGTCATGGGCGCGGGCAAAGTGACGATTTCCTCGATGTAGCCTGCTGGTACTTGACAAGGCCACGGAACTGTGTTATAATTGCCGTGCGATTGGGTAAGCCACCCGACAGAGGACGCGGAACGCAGAGCGGCCTCAACGAAGAGCGAAGGTCGGTTCCGCAATGGGCGACGTGAAAAACGTGGGTCGTTTCTGTTCTCTGGGGTGAGGAAGAGGCTAGCACCTTAACAACTGAAGAGTGGCGGAAACTGAGGTAAGGAGAGCAAGCGAATACCGTCGATAACAGCTCTCAAATGAGCTGTGAATTCAACGGAGGGTTTGATCCTGGCTCAGGATGAACGCTGGCGGCGTGCCTGATACATGCAAGTCGAACGGACCAGCACTCAGTGGAAGCCCTGGAGGGCGTGGATCATGAGAAATCGTGTGAAGCGTTGGAAAGGGCGGAAGCCGAGAGGGTGGTCAGTGGCGAACGGGTGAGTAACACGTAGGTTATCCGCCCCGAAGTGGGGAATAACTGTTCGAAAGGGCAGCTAATTCCGCATGTGGTCCAGCGAAAGTTGGAAGAAAGGGACGAGAGTCTCGCTTCGGGATGAGCCTGCGGCCGATTAGCTTGTTGGTAGGGTAATGGCCTACCAAGGCGACGATCGGTAGCTGGTCTGAGAGGACGATCAGCCACACTGGAACTGAGACACGGTCCAGACTCCTACGGGAGGCAGCAGTAAGGAATCTTGCACAATGGGGGAAACCCTGATGCAGCAACGCCGCGTGAGCGAAGAAGGCCTTCGGGTCGTAAAGCTCTTTTCTGGGGGACGAGGAAGGACGGTACCTCAGGAATAAGCCTCGGCTAACTACGTGCCAGCAGCCGCGGTAAAACGTAGGAGGCGAGCGTTATCCGGATTCATTGGGCGTAAAGGGCAAGTAGGCGGTGGCTCAAGTTGGGCGTGACATCTCCCGGCTCAACTGGGAGGGGTCGTCCAAAACTAGGCTACTAGAGGGCAGGAGAGGGAAGTGGAACTCCTAGTGTAGCGGTGGAATGCTCAGATACTAGGAAGAACACCAGTGGCGAAGGCGACTTCCTGGCCTGTTCCTGACGCTGAGAGGCGAAAGCTAGGGGAGCAAACGGGCTTAGATACCCCGGTAGTCCTAGCCGTAAACGTTGGATACTGGGTATTGGGGGTATAGATTCCCGCAGTGCCGAAGCTAACGCGTTAAGTATCCCGCCTGGGGACTACGGCCGCAAGGTTAAAACTCAAAGGAATTGACGGGTCTCCGCACAAGCAGCGGAGCGTGTGGTTTAATTCGAAGCGACACGAAGAACCTTACCTGGGCTTGACATGTATGTAGTAGGGAGCCGAAAGGTGACCGACCCTTCGGGGAGCATACACAGGTGCTGCATGGCTGTCGTCAGCTCGTGCCGTGAGGTGTTGGGTTAAGTCCCACAACGAGCGCAACCCTCGTTGCTAGTTACATCTGTCTAGCGAGACTGCCGGGGTATAACCGGAGGAAGGTGGGGATGACGTCAAGTCAGCATGGCCTTTATGTCCAGGGCTACACACACGCTACAATGGCCGGTACAATGGGTTGCCAAGCCGTGAGGCGGAGCCAATCCTCAAAGCCGGTCTCAGTTCGAATTGTAGGCTGCAACTCGCCTGCATGAAGCTGGAGTTGCTAGTAACCGCAGGTCAGCAATACTGCGGTGAATACGTTCCCGGAGATTGTACACACCGCCCGTCACGTCATGGAAGCTGGCAATACCTGAAGGCAGTGAGCTAACCGAAAGGGGGCAGCTGACGAAGGTAGGGCTAGTGACTGGGACGAAGTCGTAACAAGGTAGCCGTACCGGAAGGTGCGGCTGGATCACCTCCTTTCTAGGGAGTTGCGTAGGGGTAGCGGTGCCCCTATCAGCCATCTCCTGTGTTCAGCTTAGGCTGGGCACGAAGCACGATGCGCTTTGCTGACGTTTCCGCCACTCTTCAGGGGTTGAGGTGCAGGGGCCTTTAGCTCAGTCGGCTAGAGCATTCCTCTGATAAGGGAAAGGTCTCTGGTTCAAGTCCAGAAAGGCCCACAAGGAGGGGGATGTAGCTCAGATGGGAGAGCGCCTCCCTTGCACGGAGGAGGTCAGGGGTTCGAATCCCCTCATCTCCACACCGAGAGGGGAGGCTTGGCGGCTAACCTGTGACTCCCGGTTGGGGGGCAGAGGCTAACCGCCAAGCGGTTGGGCCAGCCGAACAGGGCTGGAATGGCACCTTAACAACTGAACAGAATGCGCGATTTCGATTCCGCGATGCACATGTGATCAAGCTACTAAGAGCGCACGGTGGATGCCTTGGCGCTAGGAGCCGATGAAGGACGTGGTAGACTGCGATAAGCTTCGGGGAGCTGTCTGCAAGCTTTGATCCGGAGATTTCCGAATGGGGAAACCCACCCGGGGGAATGCCCGGGTACCGTAGACTGAATACATAGGTCTATGGGGGGCACGGGGGGAACTGAAACATCTTAGTACCCCCAGGAAAAGAGATCATTCCCTGAGTAGTGGCGAGCGAAAGGGGAAAAGCCTAAACCCAATCTGTGGTAAAGCGTGTGGGCGTTGCAGGTTGGGGGTTGTAAGTTCTGGCTGGGACTACTACACGAGTCTCAAGGAGTGAGAAACTCGACATCTAGGGGAAAGGTACTGGAAAGGCCTACCATAGAGGGTGATCGTCCCGTACCCGAAAGGTGTCGAGCTCCTGCCAGTGTACTTGAGTACCACGGGGCACGCTAATCCTGTGGGAAGCGGGGGGGTCCACCCTCCAAGGCTAAATACTCCTAGCGACCGATAGTGAACCAGTACCGTGAGGGAAAGGTGAAAAGAACCGGGGTGACCGGAGTGAAATAGAACCTGAAACCGTGTGCTTACAATCAGTGGGAGGGCGATGGAAGCCAAAGGGCGACCGAGCCTGACCGCGTGCCTTTTGGAGAATGAGCCAGCGAGTTACTCTCTGTGGCAAGGTTAAGGGGGAGTACACCCGGAGCCGAAGCGAAAGCGAGTCTGAATAGGGCGAGTGAGTCGCAGGGAGTAGACACGAAACCAGGTGAGCTACCCATGGTCAGGATGAAGCAAAGGTAAAACTTTGTGGAGGACCGAACCTTTCACTGCTGCAAAAGTGAGGGATGAACTGTGGGTAGAGGTGAAATGCCAAACGAACCTGGAGATAGCTTGTTCTCCCCGAAATAGCTTTAGGGCTAGCGTCGGGTGTGGAATGGTGGAGGTAGAGCACTGAATTGGCTAGGGGGCGTACAGCTTACCGAACCATATCAAACTCCGAATGCCACTATTCATGACCCCGGCAGTCGGACAGTGGGAGATGAGTTCCATTGTCGAGAGGGAAAGAGCCCAGACCGCCAGCTAAGGCCCCCAAGTTCAGGCTAAGTGGGAAAGGAAGTGAGATTACTGGGACAGCCAGGAGGTTGGCTTAGAAGCAGCCATCCTTTAAAGAGTGCGTAATAGCTCACTGGTCTAGTGATCTTGCGCCGATAATATAACGGGGCTAAGCCTGACGCCGAAGCTGCGGGTTCCACCCTAGGGTGGGACGGTAGGGGAGCGTTCTGAATGCTGAGAAGCCAGATCGAGAGGACTGGTGGAGTGTTCAGAAGTGAGAATGCTGGCATGAGTAGCGAGAAACATGTGAGAAACATGTTCGCCGTAAATCCAAGGTTTCCGACGCAAGGTTAATCCTCGTCGGGTTAGTCGGGCCTAAGCCGAGGGCGCGAGCCGTAGGCGATGGACAACGGGTTAATATTCCCGTACCACGTACGAGACGTTTGAGCGATGGGGGGACGCAGGAGGGTAGGCCAGCCTGTAATCGGATTCAGGTGCCAAGCCTGTAGGACTGTGAGGGAGACAGGAAAATCCGTCTTCGGAGTCTGAGGGGTGATGGCGGAGGCCAAAGAGCCCGCAAGTGGTTGAGCCCATGCTGCCAAGAAAAGCCTCTAGCGAGTCTCACGTGCCCGTACCGCAAACCGACACTGGTGGATGGGTAGAGTATACCAAGGCGAACGGGAGAACCCTCGTCAAGGAACTAGGCAAAATTTCTCCGTAACTTCGGGATAAGGGGAGTCTCACTGGGTGAAGGGGCAAGCCTCTGGAGCCCGGCGAGATCGCAGAGAAACGGCCCTGCTGACTGTTTAACAAAAACACAGGTCTCTGCTAAAGCGAAAGCTGATGTATAGGGGCCGACACCTGCCCAGTGCCGGGAGGTTAAGGGAAGAGGTTAGCGAAAGCGAAGCTTTGAACCGAAGCCCCGGTGAACGGCGGCCGTAACTATAACGGTCCTAAGGTAGCGAAATTCCTTGTCGGGTAAGTTCCGACCTGCACGAAAGGTGTAACAAGTGGGGCGCTGTCTCGACGGGGGACCCGGCGAAATTGAAATAGGCGTGAAGATGCGTCTTACCCGCAGCAGGACAAAAAGACCCCGTGGAGCTTTACTGCAACCTGATATTGAGCTAGGGCTCGGTTTGTGTAGGATAGGTGGGAGACAGAGAAGCTGGGGCGCTAGCCTCGGTGGAGTCAGCCTTGAAATACCACCCTGATCGAGTTTTGGCCCTAACCCCCGGCCGTGATCCGGCGGAGGGACAGTTTCAGGTGGGCAGTTTGACTGGGGCGGTCGCCTCCCAAAAGGTACCGGAGGCGCCCAAAGGTTCCCTCAGGCTGAATGGAAACCAGCCATAGAGTGTAAAGGCATAAGGGAGCTTGACTGCGAGACCTACAAGTCGAGCAGAGACGAAAGTCGGGCTTAGTGATCCCACGACTCCGAGTGGAAGGGTCGTGGCTTAACGGACAAAAGTTACCCCGGGGATAACAGGCTAGTCTTGCCCAAGAGTTCACATCGACGGCAAGGTTCGGCACCTCGATGTCGGCTCGTCGCGTCCTGGGGCCGGAGAAGGTCCCAAGGGTTGGGCTGTTCGCCCATTAAAGCGGCACGCGAGCTGGGTTCAGAACGTCGTGAGACAGTTCGGTCTCTATCCGCTGTGGGCGCAGGTGACTTGAGAGGAGCTGTCCCCAGTACGAGAGGACCGGGATGGACAGACCTCTGGTGTGCCAGTTGTACCGCCAGGTGCATCGCTGGGTAGCCACGTCTGGCAGGGATAACCGCTGAAAGCATCTAAGTGGGAAGCCCGCCTCAAGATTAGGTCACCCACTACGTAAGTAGGTAAGACCCCTGGGAGACTACCAGGTAGATAGGCGGCAGGTGTAAGGGCAGCAATGCCTTCAGCTGAGCCGTACTAATGGTCGAGGGCTTGATCATTCAAAACGCTGCGTCGCGGCACGAGTCCGCATTCTGTTCAGTTCTTAGGGTGCCATTGACTTAACAGGGCAAAAACAGGTTCTCTTGGTGGTAATGGCGGAGAGGAAACACCCGGTCCCATCCCGAACCCGGCAGTTAAGCTCTCCAGCGCCGATGGTACTTCCCTGGAGACGGGGCGGAAGAGTAGGTCGCTGCCAAGGGAACCTGTTTTGCGTTTCATCCACATCTGTGTCTCCGCATCTCTTGCTCGTCTGGCGCCTCCCTGGGGAGCATCGAAAGACGCCCACTCTCCGCTTTGGTCTGTCATCCTGAGCGTAGGCGAAGGATCTGAACAGCAGAGAAGCGAGATTTTGCTGCGCTCAGCATGACGTAACCTGTCATGTGCCGCCTTTTCTCGCTAGTCTGTCCCCGAGCATTTGCGGCCCCTTGTGGTTCGTGTTAGAATGCCAGCGTGTTTAATCCGATGATTGGGGCGTCGCCAAGCGGTAAGGCAGCGGCCTTTGGAGCCGCCATTCGGAGGTTCGAATCCTTCCGCCCCAGCTTCCATCCTCGACGCCTTTGGAGAGGGCAACCGGGCCAGGTCATCTTCCCATCGCTCTGACGATGAA
>DATKWG010000067.1:0-2396 GCA_035529675.1 Anaerolineae bacterium | reverse complement strand
CGCTAGCGAGGAAGCAAGCCAACAGTTGGGGGGGGCGAGGGGACTGGGAACTGGGTGCATGTATGATTGACGACTCTCAACAAAGCCAGGAGTCAGGGAGTATCCATTGATGACTGAGTCCTTCGGGAAGAGCCTCTACGGGTACCACCTGCGGCCCGATCAAGCGGCCGTCCTCGCCTATTCTGGAGGGAGGATGGCCGTCTCTGCCGTTCCGGGGAGCGGAAAGACCTTGACTCTTTCCCTTCTGGCGGCCAGGCTGATCATCGAGGGGCACGTTGGCGACGAGGGCGAGGTGCTGGTGGTGACCATGCAGAACTCGGCGGTGGACAACATCGCTCAGCGGATCCGCCGCATCCTGTCCGAGCAAAAGCTGCCGCCGGTGGGCTATCACGTGTGCACCTTGCACAAGCTGGCCGCCGACATCCTCCGTCGCCGCTATGATCTGGCAGGGGTGGAAGAGCTCTTCTTCATCGTGGACGGCGCGGAGACCGACCGCACCATGCAGAATGCCGCCGATGTATGGATCGGGGGTCACCGGTCATGGTGGGAGACCTTCTTGCCCGAGGAGGGGGCATCGGGACGTGTCCGTGAGGAGTGGCACAGAAGGACCCGTAGGGTGGGTGCCGAGGTGGCCAAGCTGTGCAAGCATCTGCGCCTCACACCAGAGAGAGCGCGCGCCTTGCTGGATGCCAGCGACCAGACCAACGAGTTCCTGGAGATGGGCGTGGGCCTGTATGCCCAATACGCCCGCTATCTTCAGGCTCGCAACGGCCTCGACTTCGATGACCTGATCTGGCGAGCCATCGATGCTCTGGAGCAAGACGACACATTCCTGGCCAACCTGCGCGCCCGCTGGCCCTACATCCTGGAGGACGAGGCCCAGGATAGCTCACCTCTCCAGGAGGGGATTCTGGAGAGGCTGGCGGGTGAGGGGGGGAACTGGGTGCGCGTGGGTGACCCCAACCAGGCCATCAACGCCACCTTCACCGCAGCCGACCCGCGCTACTTCCGGCGGTTTCTGGGCAGCCAAGGGGTAGTCGCCATGTCTCTTCCAGAGTCGGGTCGGTGCGCGCGACCGATCATGGCTCTGGCCAATCACCTGGTGCACTGGGCCTGCGACCGGCATCCCGAGGCCGTTGTGCGCACCATGGCTTTTGAGCCGCAGGAGATCGAGCCCACAGGGCCGGGCGATCCTCAGCCCAATCCCCCCGACACAGAGTGCCATGTGTATTTCCGAGATGAGCCTTTTTCGGATACCCACGCCGAGGCCCGCGCGGTGGCGGCCTGGGCCATCCAGTACATCGGCAGGTATCCACTGCGCACGGTCGCCATTCTCTGCCCGACCCGCGCCGAGGGGTCCACCGTGGTTGAGGCGCTAAAGGCGGCCCCGGAGGAAGTGCCCTTCGACGATCTGCTGCGCTCCACACCGCGAGTCCGCGAGGTGGCCAGGGTTCTGGCCGCTGCCTGTCAATACCTCCGAGATCCGACCAACAGTTCGCAGTTGGCTCGGCTATATCAGGCGTTGGCCCAGGGTGACTACCCGGGAACATCGCCTGCTGGTGAGCGACTCCGTCACCAGTGTACCTTGGTGCGCAGTCTGAGACCTGACGAGATGCTCTTCCCCAAGGGGTCGGCTCACCTGCGCGAGTCTCTACCCCCTGCGGCCAACGTGCTGCCAGGAGACCTGATGGCTCTGGAGCGTTTTGCGGAGCTGGCAGGGCGGTGGGTGCGGGCCCTGGCTCTCCCCATCGACCAGTTGCTTTTGACCATAGGCCAGGACCTGTTCACGGCGGAATCGGATCTGGCCATCTGCCATACCATGGCCACCAGCCTCCGGGCGACGAGCCAGATGCATCCAGAGTGGCGCCTGCGCGACTTTGCGGAAGAGATTGGCGAGGTGGCCAGAAACCGACGCCGACTGGGCGGCCTGTCTTTGGCCGACGCAGGCTACACCACCAAGGAGGGTCACATAGCCATCACCACCATGCACAGGGCAAAGGGCCTGGAGTGGGAGGCTGTGGTTCTACTGTCAGTGGACAGCCTAGAGTTCCCCGATACGTGTGCGGACGCCTTTCGCGATGAGCCCTACTTTATGCCCGGACGGGCGCCTGCGGTGGAAGCCCGCAAGCATCTGGAGCAGCTGGCGGGAGCCGAATTCGCGACGCCTCCCGGTCTCGCCCTGGCGGCGCAGGCTCGTCTTGAGTACATCGCCGAACGCCTGCGACTGCTCTATGTGGGCATCACCCGGGCGAAGCGAGACCTGGTCTTTTCCTGCAGCAAGACCAATGGACGGCGGCCCGTCCGCCCAGCCACGCCACTGCTGGAACTCGGCAGGTTCTGGCAGAACTGTGCACAGGGAGATTCGCTGCGATGAGGGAGCAGCTCATTGGTCCCGG
>DATKWG010000066.1:0-2759 GCA_035529675.1 Anaerolineae bacterium | reverse complement strand
TCCACCTGGCCCCGCCGAGGGTTGGGCAGAGGAAGGGACACCACCAGGGAGCTCAGGGCGAAAACGACTGCCAGAACAAACACTGCAGAATAGGAGACGGAGCGAACGACCCATCCGCCAAGCACGGGAGCCAGCATGGTGACAGCTCCCAAGGTGTTCAGCGCACCGATATAGAGGGGGCGCTTCACCTCGTCTGTGTACTCGATGATCCAGTTGACATATGGCCAGCCCATCGCTCCCATAGATATGCCCAGGAAGAAGTAGACCAGCATATACGGATAGAGCACTCGCTGACCCAGCACGCCGGCGAAACGCCCCGCGCAGAGGGCGATCACTGGCGGTATGGCCGACAGGCCCGCCGTGGCACGCATGTGGACAATCGGCCCCCATCTGTCCTGCAGGGCGCTTGTGAGCAAGCCTGCCGCCAGCGAGCCAACTACCTGGGCGGAGACGAACAGGCCAGCGGCATCCATGCCCAGGCCCAGTTCCCGGGTGGCGTGAAGGACGTAGAACACGCTGGCCACGGAAATGCAGCCACTCAGTAGTCTGACGGTCACCAGTCTGAGAAACGGCCGATCACGATCCAGCGTGGCGAGGAGCAGGGCCAGCACTCTCCGCGAAGAGGCAAACTCTTTGTCTGCTGGTGGCGATTCCGGTTCGCGTATGCGATTCAGGAACGCAACTGCCACCAACAACGTAATCGAGGCCAAGCCAAAGAGCAAGGCATAGTTGTCGGGGAAAGCCCAGGGGCTCTCTTCGCTCAAGATGAACCGGACGGCGATGCCGGCACCGATTGCGCCCAGCCCCCCGACAAACTGAGAGATGCCCAGCAGGCGACCGCGCCGCCGCTCGGGAATGATTCTGGCCAACAGGTCGTACCACGCCATCGTGGCCACACCGTCCATGCAGAAGAAGGCGAATACGCCAGCCAGTCCGATGACCAGGGCGACAGGAGGGCGTTGCCAGCCGAGAAGCCAGATCGCAAGCGCAACCAGGAACAGAAAGGTACGCCCCAGCAGGGCGGCGCGCACCAGCAAGTCCTTCTTGCGCGGCACGCGCGCGAGCTGACTGGCCACCAGCAGTTGAGGCAGTAGCCATCCCCCGCTGGTCAGTCCACCGGCCAAGCCCACGATGGTCTCCGAATCAGTCAGCCCGGCCACAAAGGAGGGCAATACGACGGTCTGGCTGATGAACGTCACTCCAGTCATGAATAGAACCATGTCGCCAGCTATGGCCCATGCGTTCCGAGCCTCATAGTGCGAGGGTGAGTCACTTGTTGTCACATGGTCGGCCGCTTCGCTATGAGTCACCGGTCCCTCCTGGCAGAGATGGCAAGAACTTGGCTACTATAGGGAGCTTGTCTACGATAGTCAAGCCAGCAGGTGGAGAGCGATGGCTGTGAGATCACTGAGCCGTTGGCAGGGCGTAGCTGTCTGGCGGTCAGGGCCTTATCCTCGAACGAACCACCTGCGCTCGGTCGCAGAGTTTCCACCCAATACGTGGCCCCGGAGAATCGCCAGATCGATGGACCCTGAGGCAGAGCATTGGAGCAACCGGCGGGTCTCGCGTTGCAACGATAGTGGTGTCTTGCGGAGACCGTGGGTGGTCCGCCTTGGGAGGCGAGCGACCCATCAAAAGAGCCCGCTTCTGGGGAGTGGCTTCGCTTCTGTGGCAGCAAGCCCAGCCATGGCGACGCCCAGCCTCTCTACAAGGGTGGTCCTTCGCTTGGCCGAGCGGTCCTGCGAGACGGCGATGCGCACAGCTCTGTCTTCCGTGATGAGCACCGCCAGGCGCTGAGCCCGCGAGAGGGCAGTGTAGAGGATATGTCGCTCCAGCATGACATAGTGGCTGGTCAGCATGACGATCACCAGGCCGGGCCACTGAGACCCTTGAGCAGAATGAACGGTCATCGCCCACGCATGGACGAGTTGGTCCAGTTCGTCGAACTCGTAGAGGACGCTGTGGTCATCGAACCGGACCGTGATCGACTTGTTCTCTGAGTCGATCCGAGTGATGATCCCCAGGTCGCCATTGAAAACCCGTTTCTGATAGTCGTTCTTGGTCTGGCGAACCTTGTCGCCCTCGCGCAAGTTGCGGCGGGCCGGAGAGCCAGCTCCGACGCCGGCCAGCGCGAGCTCTACCTTGTGGGGGGCCGGCGGATTCAAAGCCTGCTGCAGCGCCATGTTGAGCGCGCGCACTCCCGCCTCGCCTCCGTGCATTGGGGCCAGCACCTGCACTTCGGAGGGAGGTACGGCCAGGAACTTGGGCAGGCGACTGGACACCAGGTCTACGGCCAGTTCGCGTGCCTCGCGCGGTGTGTTGCGGAACATCTCGAAATAGTCCGAGTCGCGGGGAACGTCACGGATAGGGCGATCGCCCGCCCGCACGCGGTGACAGTTGGCCACGATCATGCTGCGCTTGCCCGCCTCTTGACGGAAGATGCGTGTCAAACGAGTGACCAGTATGCCCGGCAGATGGGCCTCCTCGGCAGCCGCGATGAGGTCCTGCAAGACGGCCCCCGGCCCCACCGGGGGCAACTGATCCACATCGCCGACCAGAAACAGATGGGTGGCATCGGTCAGCCGCGCGACGATCTGGTCCAGCAGCCAGATGTCTATCATCGAGGACTCGTCGATGATGAGCACCGACTCGCGTACTGTCTCAACATCGTCTCGGCCCACGCCGATGCGCAGATGGCGATGAACGGTGGCGGCGTTCCGGCCAGTCAGCACGGCCAGTTGCTTGCTGGCTCTACCCGT
>DATKWG010000065.1:0-4914 GCA_035529675.1 Anaerolineae bacterium | reverse complement strand
ACCCTGGTTTTTCCGCTGATGATGCTTTTTCTGTTCGGCAGCATGTATGGCAACGAGCCCTCGGACCTTTTGGGTGGGCTAGGTTCAGTGGACGTCTCGGTACCGGCCTACACGGCCATGATCATCGGCACGACCGGGCTTGTCTCTCTGACCATTTCCATGGCGTCCTATCGTGAGAAGGGGATTCTGCGCCGTTTGAGAGCCACCCCGCTGCGGCCGCGAGCCATTCTGATTGCTGAGGTGCTGGTGCTTTTGCTGATAACCGTTGTGGGCGTGGCCCTCCTGATCATCGCTGCCAAAGTGGTGTATGGTCTGCGGTTTGGCGGCAATGCCTTCAGCGTGCTGACGGCCGTTATTCTGAGCACTCTCAGTTTCTTTGCCCTCGGACTCGTGCTGGCCGGTCTGGTGCCGACCGCACGCACCGGACAGGTTGTGGCCATGGTGCTCTTTTATCCCATGCTCTTTCTCTCCGGAGCATCGCTTCCCTGGGAGTTGTTGCCAGAGGGCGTCAAGCGATTTGCCAGGTTCTTGCCCATGCCCCACGTGGTGTCGCTCTTGCGTGGGCTATGGATAGGCGAGGCCTGGTCGGAACACCTTGTGAATGTCGGCGTCCTCGCAGCCACGCTGGTGGTGGGCGTGGTCGTTTCGGTCATTACCTTCCGGTGGGAGTGAGGGGGCGGCGGGAGTTGGCCAGCCCTTGCGCGAGGTAGGGGCGCGGGCGCTCGTGGAGCCTGGTCGTCTGTGGGCGTTGGAGGAGCGGCGTGCGGCAGGAGCGTCTCCGTCGAACCGAGGCCCTCGTGCTTCGGGAGATGAACTATGGCGAGGCCGACCGTATCCTCACCCTGCTGACCCCTGGTGGCAAGGTGAGAGCGATCGCCTATGGGATTCGTCGATCCACCAGTCGCAAGGTCGGACACCTGGGCTTGTTCTGCCGGGCGCAACTGATGTTGGCCAGGGGGCGCGACCTGGATACCGTCTCCCAGGCCGAGGGCCTCGAGGAGTTTGAGGGCATTCGCAGCGACCTGCTGCGGTTCAGCTATGCCTGCTACGTGGGCGAATTGGCCGACCGCTTTGCTCAAGAGCAAGAGGAAAGCCGTCCGCTGTATGAGTTGGTGGTCTGCACGTTGCGTGAGCTTGGTGAGAGCCAGCGCCTGCGCATTCGGGTGCGCTACTTTGAGGTGCGCTTGCTGAGCTTGAGCGGGTACCAGCCCGAGTTGTTTGCCTGCGTCAACTGCCGTGCTGCCATTCGACCAGAGACCAACTTCTTCGGCCTTGATCAAGGGGGTTTGCTCTGCAATCGGTGTGGGCAGGGCCAGCCCCGGGTAGAGGCCGTTTCCATCAACGCGCAGAAAGTGCTCCGCTACATGCAGACGCACAGGCACGATGAGGTGTCAAGACTTCGACTCGCCGAGGCCACCCACCGGGAGCTGGAATCTCTTTTGCATTCGTACCTGGAGCACACTCTCGAGAGCGAGCTCAGGTCGGTAGGTTTCCTCCATCGTCTCCGTCGGGAGTTGCACGAGGCTGAGCGCGTTGCCGACAGCATGTAGGGGCGCATCGCGATGCGCCCCTACCAGGCTCCGGGTTTGACGCTTCCGGCAACGCCGGATGCAACGTCCCAGCGCTTGCTTGCCAAGGGGATTGCCAGATGGATTTTCAGCAGGTCATCATGCGCTTGAACGAGTTCTGGGCTGAGCACGGATGCCTTCTGTGGCAGCCCTACAACGTCCAGGTGGGCGCGGGCACCATGAACCCCGCGACCGCCCTCCGGGTGCTGGGTCCCGAGCCCTGGAACGTGGCCTATGTGGAGCCCTGTGTTCGGCCCGATGACGGACGCTATGGCGATAATCCCAACCGGTGGCAGCAGTTCTACCAGTACCAGGTGATTCTCAAGCCCGACCCGGGCAATCCTCAGGAGCTATTCCTGGATAGCCTTCGCGCCTTGGGCATCGACACCAGTGCCCACGACGTGAGGTTTGTGGAGGACAACTGGGAATCGCCCGCACTGGGGGACTGGGGGCTGGGATGGGAGGTCTGGCTGGATGGTCAGGAGATCACCCAGTTCACCTATTTTCAGCAGGCGGGGGGACTGGAGCTAGATCCCGTCTCGGTTGAGATCACCTATGGCCTAGAGCGTATCGCCATGGTGTTGCAGGGCGTGGACGGATTTCCCGATATCAGGTGGGACGGCGATGTGACCTACGGTGACGTGCACCTGCGCGGAGAGATCGAGCACTGCACCTACAACTTTGAAGTTGCCGACGTGGACAATCTCCGGGGCATGTACGATCTTTGTGAAGCAGAGGCGAGGCATGCGCTGGATCGAGGCCTGGTTCTGCCGGCGCACGACTATGTGCTCAAGTGTTCACACATTTTCAACGTCCTCGACGCGCGGGGGGCCGTTGGGGTGACCCAACGGGCGCGCTATTTTGGGCGGATGCGAGACCTGGCCAGAGAGATCGCTGAGCTCTACGTCAAGCAGCGGGAGGAGTTGGGCTTCCCATTGCGCACCAAGTTCTCCATGGCTATGCCCAGGGTCGAACCACTGCCCTCTCCCATCCAGCGTGAGGGGCGCGACACCTTTGACCTGCTCTTGGAGATCGGCAGCGAAGAGCTTCCGGTAGGAGACGTGGACAGGGGCCTGGAGCAGTTGCACCAGAGGATGTCGGAAGGTCTGGCTGAGGCGCGACTGAACTATGAGGATCTCCGGGTGGTGGGCACGCCGCGTCGTTTGGTGGCCTACGTCCGGGGGCTGACTGCACACCAGCGAGAATTGGAAAGGGTGATCAAGGGCCCGCCCTCTCGCGTCGCCTACGATGAGGCGGGAAATCCCACTCGCGCGGCAGTGGGATTTGCTCGGAGCCGTGGTGTAGGCCTGTCTCAGCTCAGTACGCGCAGCATCGATGGCAAGGATTACGTCGTCGCTGTCTCCAAGGACGAGGGGCGAGATGCCAGTGTCGTGTTGGCTGAGATGCTGCCTCCGGTGCTCGGGGGTCTATACTTCCCCTTGAGTATGCGATGGAACGCGAGCGGGGTGAGCTATTCGCGGCCGCTGCGCTGGCTGGTGGCCCTCTTGGATGACGTGGTGCTCCCTTTAGAGTATGCGGGGGTGCGCAGCGGGCGAAGGTCGCGCGGCATTCGGACCCTGAACGCGCCTGAACTGCCCATCGGCCAGGCCTCGGACTACTTTCGCATCATGGAAGGCGCCAATATCATGCTGGACACGGCAGACCGGGAGGCCAGCATCCTGCGGCAGGCCCAGGCCTTGGCCGCCGAGGTGAAAGGGGAGGTGCCCGAGGACCCGGAGCTGCTGCGGGAGCTTGCCAATCTGGTGGAGTATCCGCTGGCCATCCGGGGCTCCTTTGAGGAGCAGTACCTGCGGCTGCCAGAAAAAGTGTTGCTGGCCGTGATGCGCAAACACCAGCGCTATCTGCCGGTGGTGCGAGCAGGAAAGCTGTTGCCCCACTTTGTGGCCGTGGGGAATGGTCAGACCCTGGACGTCGATGCCGTACGTCGCGGCAACGAGGAGGTGCTGCGGGCCCGCTATGCCGACGCGGCCTACTTTTACCGGGAAGACACGCAAAAGCCCCTTGAAGCATACACGCCACGCCTGGCCACGCTGACCTTTCAGGAACAGCTCGGCTCGGTCCTCGACAAGGTGAAGCGCCTGGAAGGCCTGGTGCCGGGTCTATGCCAGATGTTGGATGTGTCCTCTGACCAGAGGGTGGTTGCCTCGAGATCTGCCTCGTTGTGCAAGAGCGACCTGGTGACCAAGCTGGTGGTAGAACTGACCTCGCTCCAGGGGGAGATGGGGGGGCACTATGCCGAGCTTGCAGGTGAGTCGGCGGAGGTGGCCCAGGCGATCGCCGAGCACTATCTGCCCAGGTTCGTGAGCGACCGCCTGCCGCAAGGGATGGCTGGCGTCGTTGTGGGCCTGGCTGACAGGATCGATACCTTGGTTGGGTTGTTCGCGGTAGGCATCAGGCCCTCCGGCGGGGCCGATCCCTGGGGACTCAGGCGGGCGGCGCTGGGCCTCATCCAACTGCTGGTGGGGAAGGATGTCTCCCTGGATGTGCCCAGGGTGCTGTCTCTGGCCGGCAGGGGGCTGCCTGTCGAGGCTGGCGAGGAGCTTCTGGGAGAGGTGTTTGACTACATCAAGCGGCGCTATCGGGGCTGGTTGCTGGATAGCGGCCTTCGCTACGACATGGTCGATGCGGTCCTGGCCGAGCGCGCCCATGATCCGGCCCTTGCCAACCGCACGCTGCAAGCCTTTGCGCCATGGACTCAGCTTGATGACTGGGACGAGTTGCTGGATAGCTATGCTCGCTGCGTGCGGATTACCCGTGATCTCCACACGGTCTATCCAGTTGATGAGACGCGGTTCGTCGAGCCTATCACCCACGATCTCTATGAGACCTACCGTCTGGTCGCTGCGCGGGTGCGCGCGCACCCCACCATCGATGCTTTGCTTCGTGGAATCGTGGAGCTCAAGCCGTTCGTTACCGAGTTCTTCGACCGGGTCCTGGTCATGAGCGAGGACGTGGATCTTCGGCAGAACCGTCTGGGCCTACTCCAGGCCATTGGCGCTTTACCCAGGGGCATCGTCGATCTGACCGTGATGGAAGGCTTTTGATTGCGGGCCTGCATCGCCCGCCAACACAGCCCCGGCCTTGGGTCTCATTCCTCGATGGTAGCGCCAAAGGGAACCAGAGCCAGCTTGACCATCTTGAGATGTTGCCTGGCGAAGGGCAGTCCGACGACGGTGAGGGCCAGAATGAGAGCGAGTATCAGGTGGGCTATGGCTGCCTCGACGCCACCGAATACCCACCAGAGCACGTTCATGATGATCTGAAGGAAGCCGCGTGCCGATCCCTCGGTGTTCACCTCTTTCCCGAAAGGCGACAACCCCAGGAT
>DATKWG010000064.1:0-14309 GCA_035529675.1 Anaerolineae bacterium | reverse complement strand
AACTCCAGTTCGACCTCTTGGGCAGGCGGATGAGCCCACATCGCGGTGGAGCTATCGCTGAACTCTTTGACCCCCTGGGGCAGTTCCCAGAACCTGGCCTGGCCATCGACCACCCGCACCTTCCCGCGCTCGCCGCAAAGCTCAATCATGTTGGTGCCAGGATGCTCGGTCGTCGAGCAATACAGGTAGCCCACCGCGCCGTTCGGATACTCTAGCATGGCTGCGGCTACGTCCTCCACCTCGATGGCGTGATTGCGCGTGCCCGTGAACGCAGTGACCTTGCTGGGCAACCCGCCAAGCCAGCCAAAGATATCAAGTGGGTGAGGAGCCTGGTTCATCGTCACCCCGCCCCCCTCTCCTGCCCAGGTGGCTCGCCAGCCCGCCGAGTCGTAGTAGGCCTGGCTCCTGAAATCAGCAAAGACCAACATCGTGCGATAGATCTCGCCCAGCCGGCCGTTCCTCACCAAGTCCCACATCGCGCGCCAGATCGGATCCGCACGCCACTGGTACATGACACCAAAGGGTATGCCCGTCCGCTCTGTTGCTGCGACCATGGCGTCTGCCGCGGAAACCGTCACCGCGATGGGCTTCTCGCACAGAACCGGCTTGCCCTGCTCCATGGCGTAGATCGCGATCTCGGGGTGAAAGTAGTGCGGCGTGGCCACCAACACCGCATCGACATCGCCTCGATCGATCAAGTCGTGATAGTCAGTGCAATGGGGCACGCCGAACTCCTCACCAGCGGCGCTGGCGGCCTCCTCTACGGTGTCACACACCGCGCTCAGCTCGCACTCTTCGATGGACTGAATAGTCTTGGCATGGCCGCTGCCCATGCCACCCACTCCGACGATCCCGTAGCGTACGTTTTGCATCATCTCCCCTTTCGTGTCTCGCGACTATGCGGATTCGAGTTAGACCCTGTCACAGATTCTTGGCCAGCCCCGGCAAGACCAAAGAGCGAATCTCCATGCCCCTGCCCCCCGATCACCCGGTTCAGCATCCGAGAAAATCGGGCAGAGCCGACACATCCGCGAGAACCGCATCGGCATCATACCCATCGAAAGCCTCCCTCGGCGTGACGCCAGAGAGGACCGCGACGAAGTGAACCCCTGCTCGGGCTGCCGTCTCCGCATCAGTCAGGCTATCCCCCACATAGAGCGCGGCCGATGGCGAGCTGCCCAGTCTCTGGAGGGCCATCAGCAGACCCTCGGGGGCGGGCTTGAGCGTAGCTACGTCCTCTGCCCCAACAACAACACCAAACGACCTCGACAGGTGTTCCCGCCCGAGCACACCCATCACCCGATAGCGGAACTTGTTGGAGAGGATGCCCAACGCAAAGCCACGCTGCTTGAGCAAAGCCACCGTCTCGGGCACACAATCCAAGAGGATGGTGAGATCGAGCATCACTCGGTCTGCGTGCTCGATGAAGAGGCGCGCGAACTCGTCCGACTTGGTCGCGTGTTGATTCCCCGCCAGCTCCACGAACGCGTCATGCAGAGATAGACCGATGGTGCGCCGGGCTCTCTCGGCGGACACCAAGGGCAGCCCCAACCGCTTCAGGGCAAACCGTATACACTCGACGATTCCCCTCGAAGAATCGGCGAGGGTGTAGTCAAAGTCGAAAACCAGCGCCTGGAAAGGCCCCATGACCATACCATCCCTGGCCCCTGTGACAGGGGCCCCGGCTCGCCACCGACGACCGGCGACATCGTGCGGGGTGGGGTTTCGTCCATTGATCAGATCGCAAGGTGTGGGACCTTCCCCAGGATACACCGTCAACATCCTCGATGTCAATGCTGGCGAAGCAGAACAGCGCTGCCCCGATCGCGAAGGCTGAAGCAGGAATAGGCCGAGATATTGCCCGTCGCCCTCCCGCGAGTATAATTGGGCACGGCAACATCTTCCCGGGCCCTTGACGCAGGCAACAAGGCTGAAGGAGGCATCCATGAACGACCGCGAGAGATTCCTAGCCACCATGAACTATGAGCCTCGAGACCGGTGCTCCTGGTGGGAGATGTGGTACTGGGAGGACACCCTTGACCGCTGGTACGAACAAGGGCTGCCCGAAGACGTACACCTTGAGGAGCATTTTGGCGTGGATCGACGGGAGAACGTGGGCGTGTCCGTAGGGCTGGCCCCGGGGTTCAAGCGCGAGACGCTGGAAGAGACGGACGAGTACGAGGTCTTTCGCCGCACCGACGGCGTGGTCTGCAGGCAATTCAAGGGAGACCGGGCCGGGCGCATGCCCCAGTGGCTCAGCTTCCCAATGGCCACGCGCCACGACTGGGAAACGGTCATCAAGCCTCGCCTGAACCCGCTCTCTCCATGCCGATACCCGCTCCACTGGGAGGAGAAGAAGCGAATCTGGGCCCATCGAGACTATCCCCTGGCCATCTCGGGAGGATCTATCTTTGGCTGGATACGCAACTGGATGGGCCTAGAGGGGATCTGCCATGCGCTCTATGATGATCCGCAGTGGGTGCACGAGATGATGGACTACATCGCCGAATTCATCGTGGCCACCGTGCACCGCGCCGTAGAGGAGGTGGACATCGACTACGTCACCATGTGGGAGGACATGGCCTACAAGGCTGGCCCCCTCATCTCGCCGCGAATGTTCCGCGAGTTCATGCTGGAACCCTATGAGAAGGTCACTTCCATCTTTCACGAGCACGGCATCCACCTCATCTTTGTGGACAGCGACGGGGACTCGGAGCCATTGATACCCCTTTGGCTTGAGGGTGGGGTCACGGGCAACTATCCGCTCGAGCGCGCCGCGGGCATGGACCCCGCAGAGCTCCGGCAGCAGTACGGACGAAAGCTGCGGCTCATCGGGGGGATTGACAAGCGGGCCATGAAGGCTGGCCCAGCCGAGATCGACGCCGAACTGTCTCAGGTTGTCCCCCTGGTCGAAGACGGAGGGTACATTCCGTGGTGCGATCACCTGGTGCCTCCCGACGTGCCCTTGGGCCACTACCTGTACTATCTTCGGCGCATGAAGGAGATGACGCTCGACCCATCGGGCTTTCGTCCCCAGGTCTAGCATCCGATCGTTCAGACAGGGCCGACTTGGCCGCGGACGGCTGCGTCTTGTCCTTCCTACGACGGGCCGGCTCGACTCCGGCCGCGGATCTCTTGGCCCAGGGCACCGAGAGTATCGAGAAACCTTGCGCGAGCTCCCGTCATTGTCACTCCGAGCGCAAGTGCCCCGAACTTTGGGGGTACAGGCGAGGAGTCTCAACCGTACAAAACAGAGATTCTTCGCCTTCGCTGCGCTAAGGCTCACAATGACAAACCCGTTTTTCAATGGCCAGGGGCACCGAGGGTTTTGATGCATGGGCTTTCCTGGTATAATGACTTGATTCTGCCGGCACGACGAGGAGATCATGGACTACGAGGCGATCGTCGGCATGGAAGTCCATGCCCAGTTGCTGACTGCCTCCAAGATGTTTTGTGGCTGCTCCGCCGACTATGCATCGGCAGCCCCCAACACCCACGTCTGTCCCGTCTGTTTGGGCATGCCCGGTGTGCTGCCGGTCATCAATCAGGCAGCGGTAGAAGCCACCCTCCTCACCGGGTTGGCTCTGAACTGTCACATCCCCGAGTTCAGCAAGTTCGACCGCAAGAACTACCCTTACCCCGATTTGCCCAAGGGGTATCAGATCTCCCAGTACGACATGCCCCTGTGCATGGATGGATGGCTGGAGATCGAGGCCGACGGCCAGCCCAGACGCATCCGGATCAGGCGCGTGCACCTGGAAGAGGATACGGCCAAGCTATTCCACCAAGGTGATAGCAGTCTGATCGATTTCAACCGCGCAGGCGTACCCCTCATGGAGATCGTCAGCGAGGCCGATATTCGCACCGCGGAGGAGGCCTGGCAGTACCTGGTCAAGTTGCGCACCATCCTCCGCTACCTCCAGGTGAGCACGGGCAACATGGAAGAAGGGGCGATGCGGTGCGAGGTCAATATCTCTTTGCGGCCAGCGAGCTGCGGGGAATTGGGGACCAAGGTGGAGATCAAGAACCTGAACTCGTTCCGGGCGGTGCGCCAGGCCATCGCCTTTGAGATACGACGGCAGAGTCGCATCCTGGACGACGGTGGCCGGGTCCGGCAGGTCACTGTGGGGTGGGATGAGACCCACGGTCGAACGGTGTTTCAACGATCGAAGGAGGGAGCGGAAGACTATCGCTACTTCCCCGAGCCAGACCTGCCTCCGCTTCAGTTCAGCCAGGCATGGATTCAGGAGATACGCGAGCGTCTGCCCGAGTTGCCAGACGCCAAGCTGAAGAGGATCACTGAAAAGTACGGCCTCATGCCCTACACCGGCGGCCCTCTGCTGGTGGAAGACCCCTTCGTCGCCGACTTTTTCGAGGCAGCAGCCGAGGCCGCGATGGGAATTGTGGGGTCGGGGATCGTAGCCAATTGGATCGTAGAACAGGTACGCCCGCTGTGGCGCGACAGGGGTGCTACGTACGTTGACATCGATAGGGACGCACCTCGGCTGGCGGAACTGCTGGCCCTGATAGACAAAGGGACCATAAACGCCACGGTCGGCAAAGAGGTGCTGAGTGAGATGTTCGCCAGCGGCGAGTCGCCCTTGGCGATCGTAGAGCGCAGCGGCCTCACCCAGGTGAGTGACGAGGAAGAGTTGAACCGAGTCATTCAGGACATCCTCGAGGCGAACCCCAAGCCAGCACGCCAGTTCCTGGAGGGCAAAGAGACGGTGTTGGGTTTCTTTATCGGGCAGGTGATGCGCGCAACGCGCGGCAAGGCGAACGTGCACATCGCCAGGAGGCTGTTGAGGGAAGAGCTGGCCCGGCGGAAGGGGTGACCCCACACTCACTCGGGAGGCCGATGCGCCCGTTCATCGATCAATCCGGCGTCCTCACCTGGGTGGCGTTCGGAGCAGGCTTGCCCAGGTGGAAGACGACACACAGCGCCAGGCTCTTCAGACCACATATCTTTGGTGGACATGCAAGCCAGGCCGACGGACATGACGTGAGCTGGCCCACCCCGAATCCATCAACGACAGGAGGCCACAAGTGGCACAGGAATCATCCGCCTACGAGAACGCACTTCGTCTGTTCGACAATGCGGTCGAGTACCTGGACCTGAACCCCGGCATCGTCAAGATCCTGCGTCAGCCCAAGCGCGAGGTGGCTGTCAACTTCCCGGTCATCATGGACGACGGCTCTCTGGAGATGTTCAAGGGATTCCGAGTGCAGCACAGCACGCATCTCGGACCCAGCAAGGGGGGCATTCGCTACCACCCCGACGTGACCCTGGGCGAGATCAAATCGATGGCCATGCTGATGACCTGGAAATGTGCGGTGGTAGGTCTCCCTTTTGGCGGCGCCAAGGGTGGGGTGATCTGCGATCCCAAAAAGATGTCATTGCGCGAACTGGAGCGGCTCACTCGACGATACGCCACCGAGATCTCTGACGTGATCGGTCCGATGACCGACATCCCTGCCCCCGATGTCAACACCAACCCCCAGATCATGGCCTGGATCATGGATACGTATGCCATGCACACCGGTTCCCAGTCTCTCGCAGTGGTGACGGGCAAGCCCGTGGAAGTTGGCGGCTCCCTGGGGCGGAACGAGGCCACTGGGCGCGGGGTCACCTTTGTCACCCGTGAAGCGCTGCACCTCAAGGGGACAGACATCCAAGGCGCAACTGTGGCCATCCAGGGCTACGGCAACGCGGGCTCGGTCGCCGCCTCTCTTCTACAGGATCAGGGAGCCAAGGTCATCGCCGTCAGCGACAGCCGGGGGGGCATCTACAACCCCGATGGGATCGATCCCCGCGATGTCATCTACTTCAAGAAGGAGACCAGATCGGTCGTCGGCTATCCTGGCGCGGCCTTCATCAGCAACGACGAGCTTCTGGCGATGCCTTGCGACGTCCTGGTGCCAGCCGCCCTGGGAGGTGTACTCGACGCAGAGAACGCCCATGACGTCAAGGCCAAGGTGATCGTAGAAGCTGCGAACGGCCCCACTACTCCGGAGGCGGACCTGATCCTCGAAGAGAAGGGCATCATGGTCGTGCCCGACATCCTGGCCAATGCCGGCGGCGTAACTGTCTCGTACTTTGAGTGGGTGCAGGATCTACAGAGCTTCTTCTGGACCGAGAAGCAGGTGAACGACCATCTTCAGGCCCAGATGACCCGTGCGTTTAAGCAAGTATTGGCCATCTCTCAGGACAAAGGGGTTACATTGCGGGTCGCGGCATACATCAAGGCTATCTCGCGCGTTGCCAAGGGCATCGAACTTCGCGGCATCTATCCGTAGGCTCCTCAATAGCAGCCAGGCAGAGGCGCAGCCACCCACCAGCGATGCTGGGTGGCGCTTTGCTCGCCGCCCGGTCGTGTTCGTCATAGAATCGCGTCGATATGGGAGACAAGAAGAAGGGGGAAGCTACCATGCGCAAACCGATCCTTGCGGGCAACTGGAAGATGAACAAGACTGTGCGCGATGCCGTTGCCCTGGTCACTGCGATGAAAGATGGGCTGCTCGCAATCTCGGGCGTGGAGAAGGTCCTTTGTCCCCCCTTCATGGCCATCCCAGATGTGGCCAGGTTGGTCTCAGGAACCGAGATCGGGGTTGGCGCACAAGACATGCACTGGAAGGAGGGAGGTGCGTTTACGGGAGAGGTCTCGCCATTGATGGTCAAAGAGTTCTGCAGCCATGTGATCATCGGTCACTCAGAACGGCGCGAGCACTTTGGCGAGGCCGATGAGACGGTCAACCTCAAGATCAAGGCGGCCTTTGCGCACGGTCTGACTCCCATAGTCTGCGTGGGCGAGACCCTTGAGCTGCGCAAGGGGGAAAAGGCCGAGAACTGGGTATCGGATCAGGTGGCAGCGGCCTTGCAGGGTCTCGGCGCCGACCAGGTGGCCGACATGGTCATCGCCTACGAGCCGATCTGGGCCATCGGCACTGGGCTGGCTGCGACCGCACAGGAGGCTGAACGAGTCTGTGGTCAGGTGGTGCGTCGGACGATCGCCGAGCTCTTCGGGGAAGGCACGGCCGACAGCATCCGCATTCAGTATGGTGGCAGTGTCAAGCCGGCCAATGCTCGGGAGCTGATGGCGCAGGCTAACATCGACGGGGCACTGGTGGGGGGCGCGAGCCTCAGAGCTGCCGACTTTTTGGAGATCGTCAGGCTTACCGCCGAAACCAAGGGGCTAGGCTAGGTGGGGAACAAGCAGCGGATACGCTAGCAGATATGCGGGACGCCCCAGGCCATACGTGGCAGCAGGATCAGCCGAGGAGCGCTGGCGCTGCTGCAGGGACAGCAGTAGAATGGCGGCTGTTGGCTTCGGGGGATCAGGTGACGGCCCAGGGGGCCGTGGCTTTGATAGCTGCTTGGGGTCAACAGGCGATCAGGGCCGAATCTCTGACTTTCAAGAGACAAGTGGCGGGCGATCGGTCAGTATCTTGGAGTGGGGCTGGGGACACCCTGGCTGACAAGGATTCTCCGAGCAAGGAGAGGGAGCAGTGAGCGACAAGATAGGCAAGTTCCTGACCACCAGGATCATTCACCATGGGCCCGGTGCTTTGGGAAAGCTCGATGGCGAGATCGGCAGAAGCGGCGCGACGCGGGTCGGAATCGTCACCGATCGGGGGGTGGTCGAGGCGGGCATAGTTGAGCGGGTGCTGGCCGAAGTGAAAGCAGCGGCTTTCACTTTCGATGAGGTCCAGCCGGAGCCAAGCTACGAGCTGGTGGGCCGCTGCGTGACCTTTCTCAAGGATACTCGGTGCGACCTGGTGATCGGGGTGGGGGGAGGCAGCTCCATGGACACCGCCAAGATGGCGGCGGTCATGATGCGCAACAGCGGAGACGTCCCAGACTTCTTTGGCCGGGACCGCGTCCCCAAGCCGGGTCTGCCGGTCATAGCCATTCCCACGACTGCAGGAACTGGGAGTGAGGTCTCGCCCGCAGCGGTATTCGTTGACCCACGAGACCGGTCAAAAAAGGGAGTGCGCTCGGACTTTTTGCTGCCCGAGGCGGCGATTCTGGACCCGGTTCTCACCCTTACCCTTCCCCAACCACTGACCGCCTCAACGGGGATAGACGCCCTGACCCACGCGATTGAGGCCTACACCGCTCCCCAAGCCACACTGATGAGCGACATTGCAGCCGAGCGCTCCATCCAGCTCATCGGCGGCAGTCTTCGAAGCGCCTACGCCAGGGGCGACGATCTGTCAGCCCGCGAGGGAATGCTCATGGGAAGCCTCTTGGCCGGGATTGCCCTGGCGGTGGCCGGTGTGGGAGCTGTCCATGCCCTTGCGCACGTCCTGGGAGGGACTCATAGAATCGGCCACGGTGTGGCTAACGCCCTCTTTCTACCATACGTTATGGAGTTCAACCGCATAGGCTGCAGAGAAAAGTATGCGAAGGTGGCCGCGCTGCTGGGAGAGCGGGTGGAGGGACTCTCACTCGATGACGCCTCACTCAAGGCCATCGAATCGGTGCGGAGACTCAACCGCGACCTCTGCATTCCGCAGTTCCTCAGAGATCTGCAGATACCGCAGGATTCTCTGCATCTCATTGCCGAGGGCTGTATGGAAACTCAAGGAAGGATCCTGGCCAACAACCCCCGAGTTCTGAGCCTTGAGGAAGCCAAGCAAATCCTCCGCAGGGCCTACTGACCCGCCGGTCCAGTCCAGGGGCGGATCGCGCCTGTTGCCGCCAACGGGACGGGAGCCAGCCCGGAGCATCCCAAGTGCCGCCAGTGCACGTTAGGTCTGGCGCCCGAGCGCTGTGCGGGGCCGGACCACCCTGGTCGGGTCTGGATTGCAGAGACCGTCCAGCGCCGTGTGCTGGCAAATTGACGCTCACGCTGCCACATGCTATAATCCCCTGAATCCGGCTCTGCCTGCAGAAGAGTGACGTCGAGGCGAGGCCGCTAGAAGCAAAAGCAATGAACAGCACCAAAACCGTCGCCTTGGATGGGACTGGGGCCTGGGTGCGACTGGGCTCGCGGTGGAGCGACGATTCGGCCGGTCCTTCCAGGTACTTGATTCGAGTGGGTTTGCGTCTAGGTGAGAAAACAGCTACTAGGCCTGCTCAAGTTGGCTCTCAGCCTGGGGCTATTGCTCCTGCTGTTTCACTTCTACGACTTTCGCGAGTCCTGGGCTGCTCTGCGTCAAATGGACGTGCGCTACTTTCTGGGCGCATTTCTGCTGTTTCTGCTGGGCATTGTCCTGCGTGCTGCTCGGTGGCGGTTCCTCCTCGACGCTCTCGCTGTCTCTGTGCCCTTCCACCGTCTGGTCTATCTATACCTTGCTGGCGCCTTCTTCAACGCCTTTCTCCCTTCCGGGTTTGGCGGAGATGCCGTCAAAACATACGAACTGGCTCGCCACAGCCATCGGGTCTCGGAATCCCTGGGCACGGTGTTGGTTGACCGGCTGTCGGGTCTCATAGTCCTGTTCGTCGCTGGCCTCTTGGCACTGCCTTTCGTCTACCGGGCTCTACCTCGACAGGCAGCGATCCTCCTCTTGGCCGTCTCGTCTGGAGGGCTATTTGCCACCTGGGTCTTGTTTCAGCAGAGACTGGCCAAGCGGGTGCTCAAGGTCGTCCCCACGAGAATCCGGGGCGGGCTAGAGTCGCTGTACCAGGCGATCCACACCTGTAGCACTGGAGCGCTATGGAAGGCTCTGGCGATGTCAATCCTGTTCAACGCTATGCTGTTTCTGATGAACTATATGGTCGCCCTGGCCCTTGACACGTCCGTCCCCTTCCTCTACTTTGTGGCCTTTATGCCGGCCATTTCCCTGTCGATGCTGTTGCCATCCCTCGGCTCCTTGGGGACTAGGGAGGGAGCATACGTTCTGCTCTTCGGCACAGCGGGTGTGCCAAAGCCGCTGGCAATAGCGATGTCGCTCACATGTTACCTGATCAACATGCTCACCGGCCTGATTGGCGGCGTTCTGTACGCCATCAATGCTCTGAGTGACCTGCGTGTGGCCCGCGAGACCAAGCCGCAATAGCAAGGAGACCGTGGATGGACCTTTCCATCGTGGTTCCGATATACAACGAAGAGGAGAACATCCAGAACCTCTACGATGAGTTGACCGAGGTACTGGAGCCGCTGAACCTGGACTATGAGATCATCTGCGCTGAGGACGGTAGCCAGGATGGATCGTTCGAGCGATTGCGGGCCTTGGCCCGCCAAGACCATCGGGTCAAGGTGATCCGGTTTCGACGCAATTTTGGACAGACGGCTGGCTTCAGCGCGGGCTTTGCCTATGCCAGCGGCGACATCGTCATCACCATCGACGCAGATCTGCAGAACGACCCAGCCAGCATCCCTGCCCTTCTGGACAAGATACACGAAGGCTACGACGTGGTGAGCGGGTGGCGCACGAATCGGCGTGACGCCTTCCTCACCCGCAGGTTGCCCTCCAAGATCGCGAACTGGCTCATCTCTCGAACGACCGGAATACGCGTCCACGACCGCGGTTGCTCTTTGCGAGCCCATCGTCGGGAGATCGTGAAGGAGATCAGACTGTACGGCGAGCTGCATCGCTTCGTGCCCGACATCGCGTCCTGGATTGGCGCAGCCATGGCCGAGATACCAGTCAACCATAGACCGCGCAGGTTCGGCAAGTCCAAATACGGCATCGGACGTACTTTCCGGGTGATCCTCGATCTGATCACCATCCGTTTCCTCCAGGGCTATTCCACGCGTCCCATCCACATCTTTGGCAAATGGGGGCTGGTGCTGGGTGGCCTCGGCTTCCTGCTGGCCTTGTGGCTAACTGGCGAAAAGCTCATCCTGGGCCGCTCGATCGGGAGCCGTCCGGCTCTCATTCTCGCCGTACTGCTCATGCTGATGGGCGTCCAACTCGTGTCTATTGGTCTCTTGGGCGAGATGATCGTCCGCACCTACTACGAGGGACAGGACAAGCCAATCTACACGGTTCGAGAGATCGTGGACTACAGCCGAGACGCTCAGCCCGGGTCGATGCCAGCCGATCCGGAGAGGGATATTCAAGAAGGATGACCGGCTGCAATCGGCTCCACCTTGGCACATGGCTTGCGGCTCTAGTGCTGGTCCTGGCCAATGTGGTCATCTGGGCAACGGACAGCCTGGTCATGCAGGCAGTGGCCGGGGTTGCGTTGCTGATATTGCTGCCCGGCGCGCTGATTGCGGGCCTGCTATTCGGGCAGGATGCCAGCCTGGACGCCGTTGAGAGGACGGTGCTCGCCGTAGGGCTGGGCTACGCCTGTCTCGTTTTGGGCGTGCTGCTTCTGCACTACCTGCCCGGACCGCTCACCCGAACGTTGCTCCTCGCCCCGCACAACGTCCTGGTCGCCGTGCTCATCCTGCTTCGCGCCCTCCAGAGTGCTGGCTACGCCCCCGGACCTGGGATTCCGCGACCCGTGGCCGCAGCACTGCTACTCCTGGTGATCGTTGCGGCGCTCTTTCGGTTCGTCAACCTGGGCTACTCCGAGTTCCAGGGCGACGAGGGTCGAGCGATGCTCAGAGCTGCCGAGGTCCTTCAGGGGTACGATCAAGTGCTCTTCCTCCACAAGAAGGGCCCGGTTGAGATCCTGCTGCCGGCAGCCACCTACGCACTCGCCGGTCGCATCGACGAGTGGACCGCTCGCCTTCCCTTTGCCCTGGCCAACCTCGCTGCCCTGGTGGCCCTCTTTGTGCTGGGCCGCCGAGCCTTTGGATCCCGTGTCGGCCTGCTTGCAGCGGGACTCATGAGCATCGATGGATACTCGGTTGCCTTCGCTCGCATCGTGCAGTATCAGAGCATCGTTCTGCTGACTACCTTCCTTGCCCTGTTCTGCGTGTACCGCGCCCTGCAAAGCCCAAAGCACAGCAAGCGGTACTTGATGGCTGCGGCTGTCCTTGCGGGCACGGGCTTGCTCGCCCACTATGAGGGATTATTCGCGTTGCCAGGCATGGCTTACCTGGTTTGGGCCGCTCTACGGAGAGAGCCGGCTCGGCTTCGACAGGTGTTGCGCCAGCTGGCGCCTCCCATCACGGTGGGGGGCGTCCTGGTGGGCTCCTTCTACCTGCCCTTCCTCCTGCATCCGAATTTCCAGGAAACCGCCGCCTACCTGACCGAGAAGCGAATCGGTGGTACGCCTCTGTACAACAACATCGCTGATTTCTCTGCCCGCGCGAGCCTTTACAGTGCCTCCTACTATATCATACTCCTGGCCATCCTCTTGGCCGTGGGCGCGCTCGCGCTGCTGCTTCGGGCGTTCAGGACATGGCGCGGGCGAGCAGCCGGGGGTGTGCTGGCGACCGCCTGGCTCACTATTCTGTTCTTCCCCCAGTGGTGGCAGATCGGCACCATCAATCTCTCGGTCATCGTCTTTCTGGCCACACTGGCCGCGCTTCTGATGATTCCCGCGCGAACGGAGGTGCGTCTCCTGCAGCTCTGGTTTGGAGTGACTGCGCTCTTTTTCTTCTTCCTGATGCTCAAGGTGCACACCCACTACTACGTCGCCCTCCCAGCCTGGTGGCTCATCGCTGGCCTGGTCATGTCGAGAGGCCATGACAAGTTGGTGCAAAACGCAAAGCCGCTTCGGTGGGTTGGCCTGGGTGCGGCGGCTGCATTGTGGCTCGTGTGCGCGGGCTACACCTACATCGTCTTCGTCCGGCATACTCCCGAGTATCTTCAGACCCGTCCACCGTCCAAGCCCTGGTTATACTGGACGCCCTTTGGGCCCCATCCCCCTGGCGGCGGCTACTTTGGCTTTCCACGCAGAACAGCTTGGAAGGCCGTGGGCGCACTGTACGACGCCCGTATTCTGAAAGGGGCCTACGACAGCAATGAGAAGGACACCGTAACCAACTGGTACACGCGCGGAACGCTCCGCTGTCCGCAGAGCGAGTACTTTATTGTTGCCCGCGATGCCGGCAGCCCCGATGCGGTGATCCCCGAGGTGATCACTGGCGAATACATGCCGCCCATAGAGATCCTACGCGACGGAGAGCCCCAGCTTTGGGTATTCCAGCGCGGATATGAGGGAGAGCTCGTGCAATACGACTTTGCGCAGTACGAGGCACGTTTTGACACGCGTCTGTCTGCGTCGGAGTCTTGGTTCGGAGTGCCCCTGGATGAGATCTTTGAGCCTTCTCACTTGGTCAACGCTCAGATGGGCGGCGAATCTGAGTTGGTCGGTTGGGACATCAGCAGCCCCGTCGTCGCCCAGGGCGACTCACTGATTCTGACTCTCTACTGGCGGGCTTTGGCCGAGACCGATGCCGACTACCACGTTTTTGCGCACATCGGTGCCGACGACCCCATCGTCGCGCACGACAGCGTGCCGCGTTGCGGAGAGCATCCCACCTACAGATGGCAGATCGGCGAGCAAGTCGTTGATCGGCACCTCCTCATCGTTCGAGGGGACGCGGCCCCCGGCGTCCTCCCGGTTTGGGTTGGAATGTACGATATCGGGACAAAGCACCGCCTGCCGGTGACCGACGCCCAGGGAACCCCCGTCGGCGACACTCTTCAGTTGACCCAGATACGCGTGGGAGAGCCCGACTACGTGCGGCCCGGTCCCGCACATCCTCGAAGCGTCACCATTGGACGGAGCATACGTCTGCGAGGATGCGACGTGACCTCAGCCGAAGCAAGTCCCGGCGAGACGATCGATCTCACCCTCTACTGGGAATGTCTTGCTCCTATGGAGACCAGCTACACCGTGTTCGTGCACCTTTTGGGACCCGACGGCAGGCTGCACGGTCAGCAAGACAGCGTCCCCTGGGGTGGGCGCCTCCCGACCACACACTGGGTCGCAGGCGAAGTGATCACCGACGAGTATGTCGTGCCCGTGTCGCAAGATGCCCCCACGGGAGCATACACGCTCCTTGTGGGGATGTACGACGTTCGGACGGGGGTACGCCTGGCTGCGCTGGATGGTGACGGCACCCCCTTGGCGAACAACGCCGTGCCGATCGGGCAGGTGCCCATCCATGAGTGAAGGAACTGTACCTGGCGGTGCGCGTGGTGGCAAAGGGGTTCAGACGAACCGTGCCGAGCTGCATGATCTCGTTTTCTGGGCACTGGTCGGCCTCATCGCGATGGCCTTCGTCGTATGGCAGTGGGCTCCTGCCCACGAATTCGCCTGGGAGTACGACGAAGGCGTGGACGCAATGAAAGCGCGGCTCGTTCTAGACGGCTACTCGCTGCACAGGGAGGTCTGGTCAGAGCACCCACCGCTTTTCACCCTGCTTCTCGCGGGCGCGTTCACTCTCTTCGGACAGAGCGTTTTCGTAGGTCGTGCGTTAGTGCTAGCGCTCTCTGGGCTCGGTCTGATGGCAATA
>DATKWG010000063.1:0-2884 GCA_035529675.1 Anaerolineae bacterium | reverse complement strand
GCGACCCAGTTGGCCGGGGTGGGACTGTTCATACCGGACAGTGGGGCCTACGGCTATCCGGTGGGCGCGGCGGAGAAGGTGAACCTGCCCAATGGGCTGCAGGTGGAGCGAGGCGAGTGGGACGAGGTGGTGTTACAGGTCGGCAGCGAGGGCGACATTGAGGCGCTGTGGCGGACCTGCGTGCCGGCGTGGCGGGCGGCGGTCGCTGCATAGGAGTGGAGGGACGCGATGGACAGAGGACAGAGACGAGGCGGGCCACCTCCCGCACCCAAGCCATACGGTTTCGTGGAGATTGCACCTCTCGGGCGGGACGACCGCGAGCGGCCTGCCGGGCACGATCGGTACCTTGACGGCCACTTGAGCGGCGTGATCGAGGCGACGTTGATCGTGGCAACGCCGGTGCACGTGGGTTCCGGTGGGCTGCGGATGACCGAGAATCTACACATCCCGCTCGCACGCTCCATGACCCGCGTGCGGGGGAGGCCGGCTGTCCCGGCCTCGACGCTCAAGGGGATGGTGCGCAGCACGGTCGAGACCATCTCCCGCTCGTGCGTGCGGGTTACGCGGGCGCGGCGGGACCAACTGCCCAAAGGGGCCGCGCCGTGCCAGGACCCGGAGAACCTATGCGTGGCCTGCCGGATGTTTGGTTCTCTGGGCTATCAGGGGCTGGTGCGCTTTAGCGATGCGGTGTTGGGCGAAGGGCAGAAGTTGGCGATTGTCCGGATGCCATCGCTCTACGCGCCGCGCAGCCGCACCGGTGTCTACTATGGCCCTGATGACCAGGTGAAAGGGCGCAAGGTTTACCGGCATGGCCGTACGGTGACCGACGCCAATACTCCGGTCGAGGTGCTGCGGCCGGAGAGCGCGCTCACTTTGCAGGTGCGGTTTGACAATCTGACCCAAGGGGAGGTGGGCCTGCTCCTGACCGGCATGGGATTGGGCGAACCGGCCCTGATCCTCAAGGTGGGCGGAGGCAAGCCGGCCTGTTACGGGTCGGTGATGGCGCGGCTGGATGGGCTGCGGGTATGGGGTGATGCCGGCCGGCTTTACGGCGACTACGATGTAAAGCCGGATTCGGTCGAACCGTCTGTGTTCCTGGCTGCAGCCCGAGAGGGGAATCTGATTCTGCAACGCCAATTGGAGCAACTGGCGCAATGGCTGGTCTATGATATGAGCCGGGAGTGTCCGTCAGGAGTTTACTGATGCCTCAGCCTGGTCCAATAGACGACCTCGCTTTCCGAATAGCTAGTTCTCCGCACACTGAACGTAGCCGTGGCTCGATCCTTGACACGTTACGGGTGTTACTCGAAATACCAGAACTCGAAGTAGAGGATCTGGAATATGCAGTCAGACGCCACCTTGCGGAGCATGCCAACTTGGCAGTTGCGATAGCAGCGATACTTGATGTTGAGGCTGTAGTATATCTCGCAAATGAGATAGCCTTCGATCCAGGGTTCTGTTCTATTGGCGCAAGCCGTGATACAGCGATTAGCAAGCTACTTGAGGCCCTGGGTGTTCGACAAGTGGTGTGGGATCCGCGTTTCCGTGGGATTCATCGAATAAGACAACGTCTAGACGAGCTTCACGAAGAGGTGATGCAAAGTAGGAGAGCTAGGAGAATCTCCTCCGCTGAACTGCAGAGATTCGGCCAAGTTGGTTGGGCCTACGTTGAGACTCTGTTGAAAGTGGCTGTTCGGTTCTATGCCCAGCTCTTCGGTACTGGGGCCGATTCTAGTGTTGGGCGCTGTTTCAGGCATGCGTTGAGATGCCGAACTCTGGGGAGCATAGTGGATGCGATCATGGATATTGAAGAGAGCTTCGAGGAACAGCCGCTTTCAGCACAGCAATGCAGGCAGAGGCTGGGTCGCTGCTCGCCGTTTGGGGGGATGTTCGGCGGCATGGTTTCCGTGGATGAGGATGATGTTTCTGATGACTGGCTCAGGGTCTATAGGCGATTAGCTGGCAGACGAGGGCTACGTAGGCAAGAGGGGCAACCCTTCTACCTTGAACGTTTTTTCAAAGTGAAGACGGACATTCGGGTGTATCGCAATTTCTTTGCTCACAAGGACGAGCCGGCAGTCGAGAGGTTGGGTTGGCAACATGCTCTGCGTTCACTGAGGGCTGCGAGACACCTCGTTGTTACATTGAACGAGTCTCGAGAAGGGATGATATATCCTAGATTGGTGGTTCCTGTCTGGCGGGGGCAAGATGCGTTTGGCAGAACTGTTGTCAGATTCGTGTCGGAACTGGATTTACGTGATGACGGAAGCTATGATATTTCACGTGCTTGCCGTATGTATCCCGACCCAGCAACGCGCCGATCCTTGCGCATGCACGAGTTCTACTTTTGTAACCCAGTGTACGATGGGGTGTTCGATCCTGTAGTCTGTAGCCTGGCTGGAGTGAGACCAGCGACAGAGGTGGAGTAGCGATGGATTGTTCCGCTGAACAGCGTTACCAAAATGTATCGGACGTGATGGCCCAGGCGTTAGTAAGCCGGAAAGTGGATCCCAACGAGGTCTCGTCTGCCCTGGCGACGCTGCGGGGGCTGCAGGATGGGCGCCAGCTCTTCCGTTTTCTGGACACCGTCGTGCGGGAAGGACGGGCGGTGGTGCGCAGTGGACAGACGCTGGACTACTACCGCCACATTCTTGACGTGTGTCGTGAACACTTGACGCCCTACCAGGGTGAGCCGAAGGAAATGGCGTATATCCTGGGTTGGGCGGTGCGCCTGATGCGGTACTATCGCATGGAGGGGCTGCAGGTGGAGAAGCCCGTACATCCGCGGAGCAGGCCTGAGAAGCCCAGCCAGGCGCCCGCCGGCGAGAGGCAGTCCGGCAAGGTCAGGTTCTTCCGTGTGGACAGGGGCTTCGGCTTCATCACG
>DATKWG010000062.1:0-14352 GCA_035529675.1 Anaerolineae bacterium | reverse complement strand
TTGGCAGTGCTTGCAGCGGGCTGCGGCGCCGAGCGTGCATCTGCGCCTGGTGATGGTAGACTGGTTCTGGCAACCACGACCTCAACCTACGACTCTGGCCTGCTAGACCACATCGTGCCCGACTTTGAGGCCAAATACGAGGCGACGGTCCAGGTCATTGCCGTGGGCACAGGCCAGGCCATCAAGACCGCTGAGAATGGCGACGCTGACGTCATTCTGGTCCACGCCAGGGCCAAAGAGGACAAGTTCGTGGCCGAGGGCTACGGCGTCGATCGACGAGATGTCATGTACAACGATTTCGTCATTCTTGGCGCCAGGAGTGATCCGGCTGGTATAGAGGGAATGACCGACGCGGCGGCGGCTTTGGCCAAGATAGCCAAGGCGGGCGCTTCCTTCGCCTCGCGCGGCGATGAATCGGGCACCCATGCCAAGGAGTTGGAGATCTGGCAGAGGGCAGGCATCGTGCCGGCCGGTGACTGGTACATGTCCCTGGGCCAGGGCATGGGGGCGACGCTGACCGTGGCCAACGAAAAAGGAGCCTACACCCTGGCCGACCGAGGCACGTATCTATCCCGCGAGGGCGACCTGGATCTTCAAGTCATGGTCGAGGGTGATCCCCTCCTCTTTAACCCGTACGGCGTGATCCGGGTCAGCCCCGAGAAATGGCCAGAGGTCAACACCGAGCTCGCAGCCAAGTTCGTCGAGTGGTTGACCTCTGTAGAGACCCAGGAAAAGATCGCAGCCTATCAACACTCGTCTGGCGTGCCCCTCTTCTATCCCGACTCTGAGCGATGGAAGGCCGCACAGAAGGACTAGGGGGTCGTGGTATGAGCTTGACAGGCCGTCGTTCCCCAGAATCTTGCCGAAGGTGTCCTTCATGAGAGAGATGGCCCAGGGAGCTGTGCAGGCGCTTCGACTGCTGCTCTCCCTAGACCCCCAGGTTCTGCCGATAGTCGCCCTGACCCTGCGCGTGTCGGGAACCGCCCTCCTATTGAGTACTCTGGTGGGGGTCCCCTTCGGAAGCCTTCTTGGCTTGAGGCGCTTCTTCGGGCGGCGACTGCTCCTTCCCCTGCTGTACACGGGGATGGGTCTGCCGCCCGTGGTGGTTGGCCTCTTTGTCTACCTGTTGCTCTCGCGCAGCGGTCCGTTTGGCCATCTCGGCTGGCTATTCTCGGCCCGCGCCATGGTCCTTGCCCAGGCCGTCATATCTTTCCCGCTGATAGCCGGCTTCACCATGGCTTCGGTGATGGGCGTGGATCCAGGTTTGCGAGATCAACTGGTTTCTCTGGGGGCCACCAGTTGGCAGGCGACTTGTACGTTTCTCAGCGAGGCCAGGACTGGGGTGATCGTATCCATTGTGGCAGGCTTTGGCAGCATCATCTCTGAGGTGGGGGCGGTGATGCTGGTGGGCGGCAACATCAAAGGTTCCACCCGGGTATTGACCACGGCCATCGTCTTGGAAACCCGAAAGGGCAACTTTGCTCTCGCTCTGGCCCTGGGACTGGTTCTCTTGGGTCTCTCTTTTGCCGCCAACCTTGCCATGCTGGGTCTACAAGGGAAGAGGTTCTACGAATGAGCGCGCCAGTGTTCCAACTGAGCGATGTGGTCAAGATGTATGGCCAGACGACGGTTCTGGACATCGACCAACTGGACGTCTTGCAGGGTGAGATCTTGTGCGTGGTCGGCCCCAATGGCGCGGGCAAGAGCTCGCTGTTGCGTCTACTCAACTTCCTGGAGGCACCCACGTCGGGGCAGATCCTCTTGAACGGGCGCTCGCTCAACGGCAGTTGTCCACTGGAAAAGAGGCGGCGCATAACCACGGTTTTCCAAAAGCCGCTCCTGCTGCACGGAACCGTTGCCCACAACGTGGGCTATGGCCTGAGGCTGCGGGGCAAAGACGCCGTGGCGAGGACAACTCGGAAGCTCTTGGAACGTGTGGGGCTGGCCAGTTTGGCACGGGCTCAGGTCAGAACGCTATCGGGCGGGGAGGCACAGCGAGTGGCCTTGGCCAGAGCGATCGCTATCGAACCTGAGGTGCTCCTCCTCGACGAGCCCACGGCTAACCTTGATCCTTACAACGGTTCTCTCATCGAGAAGATCATAGTGGATCTCAACCGCGCTCGTGGCACTACCATCGTTATGGTCACACACAACGTGTTCCAGGCCAGGCGATTGGCTCATCGGGTCGCACTCCTGCTTCGCGGAAAACTGGTGGAAGTTGCTGGTGTCGAACCCTTCTTCTCGCGTCCTTGCGACCCACGTACTGCGGCCTTTGTGCGCGGAGAAATGGTCTATTAGGCAGGTTGTGCTCCTGGAATCTTGGAGGATTCATGTCTCTGGCGGATCGCCATGGTCGTCAGATCGACTATTTGCGCATATCGGTAACCGATCGCTGTAATCTGCGCTGCTACTACTGCATGCCGCCCCAGGGCGTGCCCTCCCGCGCCCACGAGGATATCCTTCGCTACGAGGAGATCGTAAGGGTTGTGAGGGCGGCGGCGGGGCTGGGGATCAGAAAGATCCGTCTGACGGGCGGTGAGCCCCTCGTGCGAAGTGGCATCCTGGAGCTGGTGCGCATGTTGGCTCGGGTGCCCGGCATCCGCGACCTCTCCATGACCACCAACGGGTCTCTGTTGAGTCGCTTCGCCGCCGACCTGGCACGAGCAGGCCTGATGAGAATCAACGTCAGCCTGGATAGTCTGGACGAGGAAGCGTACGCGCGCATCACCCGCGGCGGGCGGCTGTCCGACGCCCTCGAAGGTATTGAGAGCGCTCAAGAGGCCGGCCTGACGCCGCTGAAGATCAACACTGTGGTGTTGCGTACCCTGAACCATGACCAAGTCTGCGATCTCGCGCTGCTGACCCTAGAGCACGATTGGCACGTGCGCTTCATCGAGGTCATGCCCCTCCGCTGGAACGCGCAGCACTTCGATGCCGACCATGTGTCCAACGAGGACGTGCGAGCAGAGATCGTCCGACGTCTGGGGCCCCTGGCTGCCGTGGAGTCCGTTCCCGGCAACGGACCGGCCCGATACTATGGTTTGCCCGGCGCGCTCGGCACCATTGGATTCATCAGTCCCTTCAGTGAACATTTCTGTGAGCGCTGCAACCGCCTGCGACTGACCGCAGATGGGCGGCTCCGCCCTTGTCTGCTGTCAGATGAGGAGATCGACATCAAGCCAGTGCTCCGGAAGGGTGCAGAGACAGCGGAAATCCAGGAATGGTTGATGAAGGCGATCATGGCCAAGCCTGCGGGGCACCAACTGAGCGCGAACATCGGGCCCCACCGACGTGGCATGTCGGAGATAGGAGGCTAGCATGGAACTCACCCATGTGGACGGCTCCGGTCGGGCACGCATGGTCGATGTGACCCACAAGCCAGATACCAGGCGCGTTGCCGTGGCCCGAGGCGAGATCGTCATGAAGCTGCCGACCCTGGCCATGATCGCCGAAAACCAGGTGGCCAAGGGCGACGTATTGGCCGTCGCCCAGGTGGCGGGTATCATGGCGGCCAAGAGAACGGCGCACATCATCCCCATGTGTCATCCGTTGATGCTCACTGGAATTGAGGTGGGATTCGAGCTCGACCGCCCCGAGCACAAGATAGAGATCACCGCAACCGTCACCACCACGGGAAAGACGGGCGTCGAGATGGAGGCCCTGGTGGCAGTCAGTGCTGCTGCTCTCACCATATACGACATGTGCAAGGCAGTCGATCGGGGAATGCGCATTCAGAATGTTCGCCTGCTGCGCAAGACGGGGGGCAAGAGCGGAGATACTATCCTCGAAGGGGACATCATCCTCGAAGATGCCCGATAGGGCGCGAAGATGCCCGATAGGGCTCGCAGATGCCTGATAGGGCGCGCAGATGCCTGACAAGGCGCGAAGATGCCCGATAGGGCGCGAAGATGCCTGACAAGGCGCGAAGATGCCCGACAGGGCGCGAAGGGGATGCCTGACCGATGAGAGGAGGCCCAGCAGTGACGACCGCCGCAGTGATCACGGTCAGCGACAAGTGCTTTGTGGGAACACGAGAGGACAAGAGCGGACCGATTCTGGAGGAACACCTGACCTCTCTCGGCTTCCAGGTGACCTATCGCGCCATCGTCATGGATGAGCAGGAGCAGATCGAGGCGCTGCTGTGCGACCTGGCCGACAACTTTCAGATCGATCTGGTCATGACTACGGGCGGCACCGGACCGGCCCCACGTGACGTCACCCCAGAAGCCACAAGAGCGGTGATCGACCGGGAGATGCCCGGCCTGGCCGAGCTCCTCCGCATAGAGGGCTACAAGGTGACTCCCTTCGCGGTGCTCTCCCGGGGCGTAGCCGGCATCAGGAAGGGGAGCTTGATCGTGAATCTGGCGGGCAATCCCAAGGCGGTCCGAGAGGG
Organism: Anaerolineae bacterium; assembly: GCA_035529675.1. GTDB lineage: Bacteria > Chloroflexota > Anaerolineae > UBA1429 > UBA1429 > DATKWG01. The sequence continues at coordinate 9,959 of DATKWG010000062.1, read as the reverse complement.
GATGCACATCCTCGGCCCCGTTCTTCCCCATGCCTTGCAGATGCTGGGCGGCGTGGATCTCGAACACGATCAGTGAGCAGTCGTCCTATCGGCGACGCAAGTGAGGGTTGGGTATGAGTCAAGCGTACCGCATGTTGAGCGTGGAAGATGCACTTGATCTCGTGTTGGCTCAAGTGCATCCTTTGGACGCCGAGCGGGTGCCCATTCTGGATACGCTGGGGCGTGTCCTGGCTGAAGACGTATGCGCTGACGGTGACATTCCCCCCTTGAGTAACTCGGCTATGGATGGGTATGCCCTCCAGGCGGGCGACACACTCGATGCCGATCCCCAGAACCCGGCAAGGCTGCGCGTCATTCACGACCTGCGGGCGGGCTATACTACTGACCTGGAAGTGACCAGCGGCACCGCCATCCGCATCATGACCGGAGCGCCAGTACCTCGGGGGGCCGATACGGTCATTCCCTTCGAGGAGGTCGAGAGGGACGGCGATTGGGTGACCGTTCCGCATCCCTACGCCATCGGCAAGAACGTGCGCCCAGCGGGGGAAGACGTGCGTCGCGGCCAGTTGGTCCTCAAGGCGAGAACCGTGGTGCGCCCGCAGGAGGTGGGAATGCTGGCCGCCCTGGGCAAGCGGGAAGCACTGACCATTCGCCGTCCCCTGGTTGGCATTCTGGCCACCGGCGACGAGCTGGTCGCTCCCGAGTCTCCCTTGAAGCCGGGCAAGATTCGCAATGCCAACAGCTATTCCAACGCAGCTCAGGTGCTCAAGTACGGGGGCGTTCCAATGCCCTTGGGCATCGCCCGCGACGACGTGGGCGAGGTAACTGAGCGAGTGCGAGAGGGACTGGCACGGGGTATCGATCTCCTTCTCACCTCAGGTGGCATCTCGGCGGGCGATTTTGATGTGGTCAAGGAAGTGCTGGCCACCGAGGGGGAGATGCGCTTCTGGCAAGTGAGGATGAGACCGGGGAAGCCCCTTGCCTTCGGACGGATCGGGGATGTGCCATTGATCGGTCTGCCGGGAAACCCCGTCTCGGCCATGGTCTCCTTCGAGCTCTTTGCCCGGCCTGCCATCCTAAAGATGTTGGGCAGAGAGGACCTGAGCAAACCCACGGTGCAGGCAACTTTGGCAGAGGATGTCAAGACCAGGGCTGGCTTTCGTCACTTCTTGCGAGTCGTACTGGAGGAGGAGGACGACGGGCGCTACCTTGCCCGCCTTACCGGTGGCCAGGGATCGGGGATCCTCCTTTCCATGGTCAGGGCTCATGGTCTGGCCATCATTCCCGAAGAAGAGGCCGGGCTTCGGGCCGGCTCAACGGTGCGGGTCATGTTGTTGGACTGAGCCCGCCGGGCAGAGTCTCGGTGTGCGACGCTACTGGAGGTGCCGTGATCGTGGAGGGCAGGGTAATCGCCGTTTGCACCAGTGAAAACAAGGGGACGCGAAAGGCCAACGTGGGCCGGGCCTGCCTCAAGGCCGGGTGGGGCATCGAGGGGGATGCTCACGCGGGCGCCTGGCATCGCCAGGTGAGTCTGCTGGCTATCGAGAGCATAGAAAAGATGCGGGCCAAGGGACTGGACGTGGGCCCGGGCGACTTTGCCGAGAACATCACTACCGAAGGGCTTGTCTTGTATGAGCTTCCCATCGGCACGCAACTGACGGTGGGCGGGGCCCTGGTGGAGGTGACCCAAATCGGCAAGATCTGCCACGATCGCTGCGCCATCTACTACCTGGCCGGCGACTGCGTCATGCCTCGGGAGGGGATCTTTGTGCGGGTGTTGCGCGGGGCGGAGATCAGCGAGGGCGACACGATCCAAGTGCTATCCTCAGAGGAAGCGGACGCGGCACCCCAGGGGAGCGCGGAATCACGGCCTGCAACACCCTCCCAGGCCGATGGCTGAGGGATCTCTGGTCTCGTAGTCTGGTTGAGCGGTTGCAGGTTTGGCTTGGTCCCCAAGCGCATCCAAAGAGCGGACACGCGGCAAGAGGTGACATGGTGAAGGGCAAGGTAGTCGCTGTCTGCATCAGCGAAGAAAAGGGAACACGAAAAGCTAACGTGGGCGCAGCCTATGCCAGGGAGAACTGGGGGCTCGATGGAGACGCCCACGCTGGTCGATGGCATCGCCAGATCAGCCTGCTGGGAATCGAGAGTATCCAGAGGGCGCGGGAGCGGGGCCTCGCTGTGGGCCCCGGTGACTTTGCCGAGAACATCACCACCGAGGGTCTGGCCTTGGTTGACCTGCCCATAGGAACTCGTCTCAGACTGGGCGAGGCGCTCGCCCAAGTGACCCAGATCGGCAAGGATCCTCAGGAGCACTCTCCGATCCACGACTTGATAGGTGATAGCCTCATACCCCGCGAGGGCATCTTTGCTCGGGTGCTCAGGGGTGGGAAGGTGACCGTCGGCGACGGGATCGAGGTGGTGCCCTGAAGGCGAGGGCGGGCTCGCTCATGTGGCTTCGCCGTGGCGCCGCGACCGATCGTCTGAGGGCGAATCCCGCCATTCCGCCACAAGTGACGCGCTCTGCTTGATACGTCCCACGCCCCTCAGTTCACCCCGAAGAAGGCGTAGCCAGAGGATACGAGAGTGCCCAGCCAGACCCACGCAGCGTTAGCGACGACCTCTGGCACCTCGGTCCTGACGATGGAGAGGGTGAAAGCGCTGGCCCCGATCACAAAGTAGAGGACAACATAGAGCAGCGAAATCCACACTGCCGAGTCCAGGGCTCTGTCGACCTCTGGCTCTTCTGCATCGGGGGCAGCCAGTTGTCGCAGCAGAGCCCGCTCTATGGGCAAGCCAAGGGTCACTGCCAGGCCCACGAGCTTGCTCTTGATGCGCGAGGCCGGTTTCAGGCTGATCCACGCTGGCAGGGTGCGCCCCCCCATTGGATGTGTGATGCCCACGGGAGTTGATCCCAGCCGTGTGCCCCGAGCAAAACCAGCGGTCACCACTGCTCCCACGAATCCGCTGAGCAACCTCGCGGCACGCAGGGTGCCTTCGGTGAACGCGGGGTCGCTCTCGACAAAGGTCCTCACGATGGCGCTCCCCAGAATGCCCGCGTAGAGGAACGCTGCGACAAGGGTCAGCGTCAGTGAGAGAATCTGCCGTATCCAGTCGGGGATGGCTCTTCTCTGGGCTATGTCCTCCATGTTTGTACCCTCGTTGCCATCAATCCATCGCAGCGGGAAGACCGAGCCGGCGTCTCGAGCGCTCCCTCAGCCAGCCTCATCCGTCCACGGTGACGCGATGGTGCCGCTTCTTCCCTGCGCGCAACAGCATCATGCCGTTCTGAACGGCATCCAACCCGATGACCTGATCGACGGCCAACACCTTCTCTTCGTTCACGTAGGCGCCTCCCTGCTCGATCAGACGCCTGGCCTGGCTGCGCGATCTGACCAGACCCACTCGCTGGAAGAGCTCGGCGACAGGGATGCCGTCCCGCAACTCTGACGCGCTGATGGCCGTGGTGGGCATGCCGTCGGCTTCCTTGAGCCGTTCACCAGCGCCCCCGAACAAGCTGCGCGAGGCCTCTCGGGCTTCCTCAGCCTCCTCCCGGCCATGAGTCAGCCGGGTCACCTCGAAGGCGAGAACCCCCTTGGCCCGGCGGATCTCTGCGTCCTTGAGTTGGCCCAGCTCCCGTATCTGCTCAAGGGGGAGAAACGTGTATATCTTGAGAAAGCGTTCTACGTCGGCATCGTCGGTGTTCATCCAGAACTGGTAGAACTCGTAGGGCGACAGCAGAGATGCATCCAGCCAGATCGCGCCTTCCGCGGTCTTGCCCATCTTGGCTCCGGAGGCCGTGGTCAAAAGAGGGTAGGTGAGCGCATAGACCTCATCACCAGTGATCCGGCGAACCAGGTCCACCCCGGCGAGGATGTTGCCCCACTGGTCGTTGCCGCCGGTCTGCAAGATGCAGCCGTACTCTCGATAGAGGTGGAGGTAATCATAGGCCTGAAGCAGTTGGTAGTTGAACTCCAGAAAGCTGAGGCCCGTTTCCATCCTGGACCGATAGGCTTCGAGGGCGAGCATCCGGTTCACGCTAAAGTGCCGGCCTATCTCGCGCAGGAAATCGATATAGTTCAAGGGCAGGAGCCACTCGGCATTGTTGAGTATCAGCGCCTTACCCCCACTGAAATCGACATGGCGGCCAATCTGCCGCTTGAGTTCCTCCAGGTTGGACTGGATCGTCTCAGGGGTGAGCATCTGCCGCATCTCGGTGCGGCCGCTTGGATCGCCGATCATGCCCGTGCCCCCGCCGACGATTGCGATGGGGCGATGTCCCGCTCGCTGCAGGTGAGCCATGGCCATGATGGTGAGGAGATTGCCCACGTGCAAGCTGGCCGCGGAGGGATCGTAGCCATTGTAGAAGGTGATGGGTCGCTCCAAAGCCGCACGCAGACCCTCCTCATCCGAGACTTGTTCTACGAATCCGCGCTCCTTCAGGGTGTTGTATGCGTTGGCCATGCTCTTTCCTTGCAGATGCGGCGCGGCCGCCACGACCTGACCCACCCCAGGGGTCTGTGCAGGGTGGCGGGATCGCTGTGATGGTATGTTGTGACCAGGGGTTTGTCAAATGCCGTGGCTCAACCGAGGGGATGGCGTGGCACGGGGCGGTCGCCGAAGAGAGCCCGCCCCCCACGCGGGCCTACACGGGATTCACAAAGATGTCGTCGCCAACCATGCCAGGATAGGCTCCATCAGCCACGAGCGCACTGGCACCCGGATGCACAATGAGCCACTTGTTGACCGCAAAGAGCAATCTGCTCTCTCCCACCTTGCCCACTTGATAGGTCAAGGGCTCGTTGGTGCCTCTGGGCAGGTAGACCAGGGTGGCAAAGCTGCCCCCCTCACTCACGTGGATGGGCGCAAAGTGCAGGCACCAGGGGAATACCTCGATGACCGAGCCCTCCGGTGCATAGAAGGCAGCCACCTTGCTGGTATCGTAGGTGATGTCGTCGCCGAAGGCCACATCCTGCAGGTGGCCGACCAGCAAGACCGCATCGCTCAGGCAGACGACGATCTCGGTGCCCTTGTGGTATTCAAGGCCGGCCATCTGAAGGTTCTTGCCATAGCACCACCCCACCTGCACCGGCATACCTCCGTACACCTCCTGAACCATGGCCCTGTTGAACGGGGCTGGCTCCTCCAGTGCTGGCACCGACGGCTCGTACACGATATCCTCGGAACGGGGTAGGATCGCCCTCGCCCTGGCGACCACCTCGCTTGGGTCATAGCCACGCAGCACCCGGCAATAGCGCTCGAATTCCCGCGCGCTCACGTCGAGGACACTCAGTTGTGGGTTGGCCGCCTGCAGTTCTATGAGTGTCTCTTTCACGTCACTCCTCCTACCAGACATTCATGTATGCTATGCTTGGGCCAGGTCAAATACACTGCGGGTTGAGCAGCGCCCGCAGACCATCGGGCGTCAGAGGACTGAGACCAGAGGCGAAGCCTCGCCAGGACTCACGCGGGGTCACTGCCCGCTCGCTCACCCCGTACCGATCTCGTCTCACGACAGATGATTTGATGGCAACCCCATGCCGCTGGGGAGATCGGGCGCGACCAGCCGCACCCCTCGATGACCGTCCGACTCTTTGAATGCCGAGTCCACACCGGCTATCTCATAATAGGAGTAGCGGAACGCACGATAGATGCCATACTCGATCCTCGACCAGGCTCCCCAGGGGAACGGATTGACATACTCCCAGACGACCTCGCCACTTGGCGAGACTTCGAAGAGCCTACCCTTGTGGCAGTCCAGGGAGAAGGTGTTGCCATTTGGTAGACGTTGCGCCGAACCCCACGAGCTGCTAAAGAACTTGCGTTTCCTTGAGATTGAGCGGGTCGTGCCGGTATTCCCAAACGATCTCGCAGGTTGCCGGATTGACCTTCAGCAGGCGGGTGTAGAAGCGGCATTTGGTGGGATAGCCCGCCCTTCCACCGTTATCGTAGATCAGGATATTGCCATTGTCCAACATGGTCGGATGATGCTGTCCCACAAGCTGGTTTTCTCCGTCGCCCCACTTCCAGACCACTTCTTCGGTGCTCTTGTCAATGACATAGATTATGTTCGTGTGCCGTTGAGAGCCGAGGATATTCCCCTTGGCGAAACGAGAGTCCTTTTCTCCCAGTTTGCTGCCCGGAAGAGCGGTCAGGGTGTTGTTGTGAAAGATGTCGCCACCCTTTTCGTACGTCAATCGCCTGGCTTCGTCAGAGTAGCCAAACTCATCAAAGTGGTCGCTGGTATGCCATTCCCACACGATCTGGCCGTCCCGGTCGAGTTCGATGAAGAACTCGTCCTGCAACACCTTGGCCGAGATCCGCGGTCTCTCCACAAGCCTGTTCAGGAGCACGAGAGTATTCCCGCTCTGCAGGCGTTCCGCATCGTGGCGGGGCTTGGTGCCCTCTGGAGGCACGTAGCGCCAGACTACGCTGCTATCCCAGTCCAACTGCACAACCCCGAATTGGGGACGCCCCAGCCACCTTCAGGCGCACGCGCAAGGAGGCCTCGCCAACCGTCGTTAGGCTGTTTCTCCAGAAAGATGGAATAGAGGGGTTCCTCCATCTTGATCTCCCATTGATGCACCACGCCGCCCATCATATCAATGAGATAGACAGTGCGTGAAAGAAACGGGTTCACCACGGTACAGCCGTTGTAGCATTTTTCTGGCTTGTAGAGCGTTACCCCTGTGGGCCAGTCCAACACGGAACGATTCACGATCCTGACCTCATCCCCTCGTATGACGAGCGGCTTGCCATCCACTGGCCGATGATAGCCGGTTGCGGGTGAGCTTGCAAGCACCCGCATTCATTCACCTGAAATGTCACTGAGAGGGTATAGTTCCTTCAAATGATACAGACACTGATCTGGACACGTAACTTCACCGAGGGAACAATGCCTAGAGATGACAAGATGAACATCGACGAGCGATTCAAGTGCCTCGTATGAGGTACAAGTGCCCCCCACGGGGTACAAGTACTTGCGCATCGCGCATCAAGGTCATGCAGTGGCTGACCGCAAGGAGCGGAGCCACCTACTGAACGACATGGAGGTGATTGCGGGCCTGAATCGGAAGACACTGATTCGGCGGATGAATAGAAGTCGGGTGCGGAAACGGCGTCGCAGACTGCACAAGACAGGGATTCTTCGCTTTCGCTGCGCTACGGATCACCTGTGACAAACCCGTTTTTCGATACCCTCCGTAGCGCGTGCGCCAGCGCCCACCAACCTGCATTCATGGTCAAGCCGGGTCGAACGGCAGGATCAGTGGGACGATCAATGTCCTCCCATGCCACAACGGCCTTGTGGAACTCCCCCGCCAGAGCATTTGCGCTTCTGGCACGTGCGCGATCCCATTCCGCCCACGTCAGACTTGCCGCCGTCGAGGATTTGCCGTATCCTTACCTTTGCCCACGGTCTGTACAGGGGTCCCGCTGCTATACAGGCTGATCGCATCGACCGCCATCGGGGTTGGCCGCGCGGCCGGCTCAACTCATCCGACATGGTTGTATCTGATAGGAGAGGTGACCATGACCAAGTCCTTCGGCACCCTTGACCCTTCGCCACGTCTTCTGTTGGGGCCTGGACCGACCCAGATTTCGCCACGCGTGCTTCGAGCCTGCGCTACTCCGCTTCTGGGCTACCTCGACCCAGAGTATCTTGATCTCATGGATGAGGTCCAGGCGCTGCTGCGCTACGCCTTTGAGACCGAGAATGAGTGGACAGTGTGCGTTCCAGGCACGGGGATGGCAGGTATGGAGTCCGCGATGGTTAGCCTTTTGGAGCCAGGCGATGATGTCCTGGTATGCGTTCACGGGGTCTTTGGCGAGCGCCTGGTCGAGGTCGCCAGGCGATGTGGTGCCAAGGTCACCCGCGTGGACGCTCCCTGGGGCAGCGCCATTCAGCCAGGGCAGGTCGCGGAGGCGCTCAAGTCGGTCAGCCCCAAGATCGTCGCCATCGTGCACGCCGAGACCTCCACGGGCGTGCTGCAGCCCCTGGAGGAGATCAGCAGTATGGTCCACGACGCGGGAGCGCTCTTCTTGGTTGACTGCGTCACCTCGCTGGGTGGCGTCGCAGTCAAGGTGGACGAGCGGCGCATTGACGTCGCCTACAGTGCGACGCAAAAGTGCCTGGGCGCTCCTCCCAGCCTGGCGCCACTGAGCATGAGCCCGGCTGCCGTGCGTGCGGTCAAGTCTCGCAGGACCCCCGTCCAGAGCTTCTACCTGGACGTAGAGCAGGTCTGGCGGTACTGGGGTCCCGAGCGCGGCTATCATCAGACGGGCATGATCAACATGACCTACGCCCTGCGTGAGGCGCTTCTGGAAGTGAAGGAGGAGGGTCTCGATGCCCGGTTTGCCCGGCACCGCGCCAGCCAGCAGTCCTTGATTGCTGGCCTGGAGGCCATGGGCATCCTTCCTCTGGTCGCAGACCCTGCCCTGCGCCTGCCTCCTCTCACCACAGTGGCGATACCCCCAGGCGTCGATGACAAGGCGATTCGCGGGCGCCTGCTTGGCGAGTACGGCATCGAGATTGGTGGTGGGCTGGGCAAGTTTGCCGGGAGTGCCTGGCGCATCGGGCTGATGGGCTACGCTTCGCGGCGGGCCAGCGTCATGCTGCTGCTGGCTGCTCTGGGCGACTTGCTGGACAACGAGAAGGTAGATCGGGGCCTTGCCGCCGCGGCCGCTGTCTACGAGAGCTAGATGTGCCTCTTGAGAATCTTGGGACGCGGAGGGCACCGACGCTGCAAGCCCGCCTCGCTGGTCAGAAAGCGCACTCTTTTGGCCCTCTCCAAATGAGTGCTGGAATGGCCCTGCTATCCTCGCCTTGACCCAAGAAGAGATGCGACCATGACCGACATCGTGGTACTGGGCAGCCTGAACATGGATCTCGTAGTCAGGGCCGAGCACATGCCCCGCCCTGGAGAGACGATCCGGGGCACGGAGTTCACGACTGTCCCGGGCGGAAAGGGGGCCAACCAGGCCGCCGCGGCTGCGCGGATGGGGGCGAAAGTTGAGATGGTCGGACGGGTGGGCAGGGACAGTTTCGGGCCTGTCCTTCTGGAAAGCCTGCGCAGCCAGGGGGTAGGGGTGTCACACGTGGCTCTGGACAGCGACACCCCGACCGGCACGGCCACGATCATCGTTGACGACCGCGGTGAGAACACGATCATCGTCGTGGCAGGGGCCAATGGCCACGTGACCCCGGAGGATGTGAACGCTGCGGAGGGGCTGCTCAGGCAAGCCCGATACCTGGTGATGCAATGCGAGATTCCCCTTGCCACCGTACGTGCGGCCCTCTCAAGGGCAGAGAAACTGGGACTCCCAGTCATACTAAACGCGGCACCTGCCTGCTCCCTCAGTCCTGGCTTTCTGGAGGGGGTGTATTGTCTGGTGGTCAACGAACTCGAAGCCGAGTCGCTAACCGGCATCAAAGTGACCGACCTGGTGACAGCCCGTGGGGCGGCCGAGCAACTGCTATGCCGCCCAAGCCCGGTGGTCATCATCACCTTGGGCGCCGGTGGCGCTCTCCTGGCAACCAGCTCACAAGTGGTGCATACGCCGGCCCGCAAGGTCAAGGTTGTGGATACCACAGCGGCAGGTGACGCCTTCATCGGTGGGTTGACGGTGGCCTTGCTGAGGGATTTTCAGCTGGTCGAGGCGGTCCGATACGCTACCTGTGCTGGCACGCTGGCGACCACGGTGCTCGGCGCGCAGACTTCGCTTCCGTCTGGGGCGGAGGTGGAGGCATTCTATCGCGGAGGGCAGCCCTGACTCAGTCCGAACCGGTCGTGGGCATCATCGCCAATCCGGCCATCTGGTGGTGAGGACATCATCCATCTTGTCGGTGAGGTCTTCGCAGCACCCATAGCCGTTGAGTCCGAAGGGTGCGAGCAGCCGCTTCTCATAGGGCAAGATGAACTCGGCGTGCATTGCTGGGGACACCTGCGCCATCTCCTGAG
>DATKWG010000061.1:0-16285 GCA_035529675.1 Anaerolineae bacterium | reverse complement strand
CGCTCGCGAGTCGAGCTTTGACGATGCGGTGCGGGGTGGCGCTGTGGCCCTCTTTGGGGAGAAGTATGGTGATCGTGTGCGCGTGGTGACCGTGGAGGGCTTCAGCAGTGAGCTTTGCGGAGGAACACACCTGGGGGCGACGGGGCAGATCGGCTCGTTCCTCATTGTCGGCGAGTCGAGCATTGGAGCAGGGCTGCGCCGCATCGAAGCCCTGACCGGTCGTGGCGCCGAGACCTACATACGCGGTCGGATGGATGACCTTGAGTCACTGACCAGAGTCCTCTCGGCTAGGCCGGGCGAGGAACTGCAACGGGCAGAGGATCTTGTGGAGCAACTTCGTGCGCGACGGCGTATCATAGGGCAACTGCAGCGCCAGATCGCTCGACGGGACGTGGACAGCTTGCTTGGCGAGGCGGTCGAGGTCAAGGGTGCCAAGGTGTTGGCCGTTCAGGTTGAGGCAGTGGACGCAAGCGCGCTGAGAGAGATGTGCGATCGCTTTCGGGATAGGCTGGGGAGCGCAGTGGTGGCGTTGGGTGCTCTGGTCAACGAGCGTCCTTTGCTTGTGGTAGGCGTGACCCAAGACCTCGTTGCCAAGGGCCTGCACGCAGGCGAGCTCGCATCCATCGCAGCCCAGAGGATGGGAGGTGGTGGAGGCGGGAGGCCCAACATGGCTCAGGCTGGTGGCGGGGATGCCTCTCGGTTGTCTGAGGCCCTGGACGCCCTTCCGCCTTTGGTGGCAGAGTCGCTGGACTAGTACTTTTTTGCACAAATGCCCGATATTTGGCCAGTTTAGTGTTTATGTGGGTGCAAATGTGTATGGTGCGTTCTTTCTTGGCGCTGAACACCAGGGTGTGGAGGAACAGACCAAACGGCAGTCGCACCCCGAATCAATCGCGTATGCACCACAGCAGCTATCCGCTGGAGCCAGTTTAGTTCTGTTTTTTGCTTCTGGTAGGGGCGCACCGTCGCAGATCCCGGCACAGCCGGGGCACATGCGCCCTACGTCCGAAGACATCTCTAACACCGTGTTGAACTTGTGCACCGTAACACTAGCCACCAGTGCATTATCAGACGTGGAAGGTATCCGATGGGTGTGCGTCAACGGTGGGGAGGGACCAGCGGGTTACCGAAAGGCCCGGTAACGCATCACAGCATTGTGTCGTGGGGAAAGGACCAGGTGCGGGCTTCGGTGGTGCTGCTGGCCAAGGGCGCAGCCGAGCTGGTGGGCGTTGCGGCCACGTCCATCCAGGGCATCAGTGGTGCTGGCCGCCCTGACGTGGACCAGTGGGCGGCGAGCTGCGAGGAGGCGCTGAGCCTGGCAGAGGAGATGACTCGGAGATCTTGCGGGCACAAGCTAGTGCCCGATTACGTTACCATGGGCGTACCGCCCGAGATCACGCGTAGCGTCTCGATAGTTGCATCGAGTCAGCGGCGTAACGCTGGCCGTGGGGTTACCTTTGACGAATTGCGCGGCCTTGTGCGGCGGGGATACCGCAAGGCCCAAGACACGACACGCACTCGGGCAGGGAGTGCAACCCAGGATCTCATCTATGGTTCGCTTGCCGAGATGGCCTTGGATGGTCAGGTCGTCGCCGATGCGTCGGGGTTGCGCGGCGAGCGGCTAGAGCTGCGGATGAGCTTCTGCCTAGCGCCTCTGGAATGGATTCGATCCCTGGAGATCGTTGCCGAACGGCTGGAGCTGGAGTTGACGGCCATCGTTCCCGAACATGTGGGCTATGCCTCAGCCTTGCCTCAGCCAAGGGCTCTCCTGGTCTTGCTTGGCGACCACCACACTTGCATTAGTATGGTGCGGCATGGACGGCTGCAATGGACCACGTCGGTGGATATGGGTGAGCGCGAGATCATCTGCGGGGCGGCGGCCGCCCTAGACATGCGGGAGAACCAGGCTGATGCTTTGATGCAGGCCTATCGGGCCAGGCAACTGCAGCCGTCGGTTGAGCTACGCCTGGCCCGCGCCTTTTGGAAGGAGTTGCGGAGCTGGATGACTGCCCTTGCCCAGGCGATCAAGTCGGCAGCAACGGGCGGGCCGATGGCCCACCATGTCTTCTTTCTCGATGGTACGCGGCGAATCCGTGAGGCCATTCAATCCCTCGAGACGCCCTTCTGGGAACAATCCCTGCCTTTTGATCGCTGCCCGGAGATCATTCCCCTGGGCGTAGACACCGTGCGCGATGTGCTCGATTCCACGGCCCAGGCCAGCACCCGCACATACTTGGCTGTTCGCGGTCTGGCCCACTATGTGGCCGATGTCTTTGCCCCAGGGAGGGAATTGGATCGGGCCATGATGGCCAACGTCCGTCGTCGCCGCCACACAGCGTTCACGAGATACCGTTGAGCCAGCGGGGAGGTCTCTTGCCTTCCACAGAAGTCATATATCTCTCCAGGAAAGACACCACTGACACCGTACGCGAGTTGTTACAGCTCGCGACCCCCGGTGCCCAGGTATGGCTGGTGGCGCCATGGCGGTTGCGGCTGGCGCGCGAGTTGCTGAGTCTGAAACTGCTGAGACGCACAGCTGATGGCGCTGCCTTGGATCTGCGCCTGGTGTCACGCCATTCGCATACTCGCGCACTGGCCCGCGAAGCGGGTGTGGCTGCGTATCGCGCGGTACCGTTCCGGCTGCGCCAGTACAGGCGCAGTCGGCGCAGAGGCGACGTCGGGCTCGCAGCCCGCGTGGTGCCGGTTGGCGGTGGCCTTGGCCGCCGATGGCAACGTCGCCGCCGCACCATTGGCCTGAGCACAGTGTTGCTTTCTCTTCTGGTCATCGTTGGTCTGGTAGGTGTGCTGGCTGGGACTTCCCTGGCCTTTGTGCCCCGGGCCACGGTTACCCTGGAACCGGCGGCCAAGCCTGTTTCTGGGACTTTCGATGTGACCGCTGATCTCACCTATCTTGGGATCGACTACGGAAGAGCGATCATTCCTGCCCGCCGGGTGCAGGTGATTGTGCAGGGACGCAACGAGATTCCCACGTCCAAGAGCATACCGGTGCCAGATGCTCACGCCTCGGGCCAAGTGGTGGTCTCTAACAGGACGAGCAACCCGGTCACGGTTCCCAAGGGAACTATCGTGCGCACCAGCTCGGGGGTGAACGTACGCTTCGCTACCATGGCCGACATTGAATTGCCCCCGGTCCTCTTTGGAAACAGCTGGGTGGGAGTGATCGCCCTGGAGCCAGGCCCGAGCGGCAATGTGGGAGCCCTGACCATCAGCATCGTGGAAGGCGAGGTGGCCAGCCTAGTCAGCGTCTTGAACCCCAAGCCAACACAGGGTGGCAGCGACAAGTACGTGCACGTGGTGTCGCTGGAGGACCAGAACCGCCTGATCGCCGAGTCGGAGGATCTCCTGAAGGAGCAGGCCTTCGCCGAGATAGTCTCTGAGCTGGAAGGCGAGGAGTCTGTGGCTTCGGGGTCGGTGGAGGTCGAAGTCATGTCGCAGCACTTTGATCAGGTGCTGGACCAGCAAAGCGATTTCGTGTCCATGGACATGAAGATCGTCGCTCGCGGGGTCGCGGTCAACGATCAAGACCTTGAGTCGTTCGCCACTCAGTTTCTGGAAAGCCAGGCGGGCGAGGGAATGGCTCTCATCGAAGACAGCCTGATACTGCAACGTTCGAAGGACGTGCTGGTCGAGGGCATCCTGGTAATGATGAAGGTGTCTGCGCGTGGCATGGTGGCCCCGCTGGTTGATGTGGACCTGATCAAGAGGGCCGTGCGAGGCAAGGAGCGGGCCGAGGCGATGAAATGGCTGAGCAGCCACACCGAGCTGCGCCAAGAGCCACAGATCACCCTGTTTCCAGAATGGTGGCAGTACTTGCCCTGGCTGCCTGGGCAAACAGAGATCGTCATCTCGGCGGGAGAGGCCTGATGCGATGCCTGGCGCTAGACGTGGGGGATGAACGCATTGGGGTGGCCATCAGCGATGCCAACGCCTTCTTGGCCCGCCCTCTTGGGGTGGTTGCGCGGCGTCCTGGCCCCTCTAGCTACCTGCAGATTGCCGAGATCATCGCACAGAACGGTGTGGAGCTGGTGGTGGTGGGTCTGCCTCTCTTGCCAGACGGGACCGAGGGAAAGCAAGTCCGCTCGACAAGAGCCTACATTCGAGGTCTGCAGGGGCATGTGGCCACGCCCGTCGTGTATTGGGATGAACGCTCAAGCACGCGTCGCGCCACCGAGATCATGGTCGAAAGCGGAAGAGGCAGGCGCCGGCAGCGGCGAGCAAAAGATGCCGTTGCTGCTGCAGTGATCCTGCAGGAATACCTCGATGATCGATCGGGGGCATAGTCGGGTGAACACTTTCGCGCGCTTGGTTCTGCGTCTTGTGACCCTGGTGCTGGCCATATCCGTCATCGTGGCCGTGCTTGGTGGCAGCCTGTGGTACGTGTGGCAGGATGCCAGGGGTCAGGCACCAGAGGTTGGGTACACCATCAGGGTGGAGGAAGTGGAAAAGCTGGTCCACAAGGTGATTCTGCTGCCCCGCGGTGCAGAGATCGCGCGGCCGGTGGATCCCGACGACTCGCGGGAGAGGACCTTCGTCGTCGAATGGGGCGAGTCGGTGACTCAGGTGGCCTATCATCTTGAGCGAGAGGGTCTCATCGCCGATGCTGAGGTGTTTCGCCACCTCGTCCAATCCATGGGCGCTGAACGCAACATAGAGCGTGGCGTGTTCTCTCTGCGGCCTAGCATGACCATGGAGGAGATCGCGATCCAGTTGCAGCATGGGCGATTGCCGAGCGCGAGCGTCACCGTATTGGAGGGGTGGCGTGCCGAGGAGATAGCCGGCCGTCTCGAAGAGGAGGGAGTCACTTCGGGGAACGACTTTCTGGCAGTGGTGCGCCAGGGGCGTGGGGACTATGACTTTCTGCGGGACCGTCCTCCGGGCAGCCCAGTGAGTGTTGAGGGGTTTCTTTTTCCAGACACCTACGAATTCCCCCTGGATACCACTCCCGGTCGGGTGATAGAAATCATGCTGCAGAACTGGGACCGACGTGTACCTCCCGAGGAGCGCCAGAAGGCTGCCGACCAGGACTTTTCCCTGTACGAAGTGGTCAGCCTGGCCGCCATCGTCGAAAGGGAAGCTGTGGTGCCCGAGGAGCGATCCCTTATCGCCGGCGTCTACCTGAACCGACTTCGAGCCGGCATGTACCTGCAGGCAGATCCGACCGTCCAGTACGCGAAAGGCTATGATCCGACGACCGATGGTTGGTGGAGCCATATGAAGCAGGAGGAGGCCAGTACGGTTGACTCACCCTATAACACCTTCCTCAATCCTGGGCTGCCGCCTGGCCCCATCTGTAACCCCGGTCTGGCTTCCATCGAGGCGGTGTTGGAGCCGACGCCCACCGAATACCTCTTCTTCTATCACAAGGGCGACGGAACCCATGCCTTTGCGGTCACCTACGACGAGCACTTGCGGAATCAGGAACGGTATGGCGGCAAGTAGCTCAACCTCAGTATGGGAAGCTCGCTCTGGGTGCATTGACAGGGGAGGAAGGCGATGGCTGCCAAAAGGCCAAACATCCTGCTCATCACCAGCGATCAGCAGCATTGGGACACGCTTGGAGTCACCAACCCACGGATCAGGACACCAGCTCTCGACCGGCTTGCCCGCGAGGGAGTTCGCTTCGAGAGGGCGTACTGCTCCAATCCGGTCTGCTCACCTGCGCGGTCAAGTATCATCACTGGTCTGTATCCTGCCTGGCACCACTGCTGGACCATCGGGGTTAAGCTCCCCGAGGATGTGCCCACCGTCGGCGACATCTTTCGGGCCAACGGATATGCCACAATCCTGATCGGGAAGGCCCATTTCCAGCCTCTGGCGTCTACCTCAAGAAGCGTTTCCTTGGAGTGTCAGCCAATCCTTCGTGACCTGGAGTTCTGGCGAGGGTTCCACGGTCCCTGGTATGGATTTGACCACGTGGAGGTGGCCCGCAACCATGCTGATGAATCTCATGCAGGGCAGCACTATGGCATTTGGCTGGAAGAGCAAGGCCTGAAGAACTGGCGCGACTATTTCCAGGAGTGGCCGCCCAGTTCGGACGCTCCCAGACGGAAGCGATACTGGGAACGCGATACTTATGCCTGGGACCTCCCCGAGCGATTCCACTACACTACCTGGACGGGCGAGCGCACGATCGCCAACATGGAAAAGTGCGTTGCAGAAGGGAGGCCATTCTTCCTCTGGGCCAGCTTCCAGGACCCTCATCCACCTTATCTCGTTCCTGAGCCGTGGGCTTCGATGTATGATCCAGAAGACATGGAGCCCGGGGCGTTGGCAGAGGGAGAGTTGGATCTGCTGGCGCCCCACTTTGGCAAGACCCAGGAGGACCGGCCCAACTTTTCGATGTACAGGGAGACGTTCGGCGCACACGGGTTCCATTCGCACTTGATCGACGAGTGGGAACTGCGCAGGTGCATGGCCACATACTATGGGATGGTCAGCTTCATGGATTGTCAGATCGGGCGCATTCTGGGTGCCCTCGACCGCCTGGGACAGACGGACAAGACTCTGGTGGTGTTCACTACCGATCATGGGCACTTCCTGGGGCAGCACGGCCTGATCGCAAAGGGCGCCTTCCACTTTGAGGACATGATCAAGATTCCCATGCTCGCTCGATGGCCCGACCAGATTCCAGGCGGCGTCACTACGCAGGCCTTGCAGTCTCAGGTTGACTTTGCCCCCACCTTCTTGACCGCTGCGGAAATTGAGGCGCCTGGTCTGATGCAGGGAGTCAGTCAGCTTGAAGTGTGGCGCAGACGGGCGGATCATGCCAGAAATCACGTCATCGTGGAAAACCGTCACGAGCCAACCAGGGTGCATTTGCGCACCTTTGTGGACGAGCGGTACAAGATCACGGTCTATCGCGACCACGAGTACGGGGAGTTGTTCGACCTGCGAGGGGACCCGGGCGAGACCCACAATCTATGGGATGAGGCATCCTATGCGGGCCTCAAGGGGAGGCTGCTTCATCGTTTCCTGAACGCAGAACTTGCTCGTGAACCCACTCGCATGGACAGAATCGCTGGAGCATGAAGGGGTCTGCCGCGAGAGAGGACGGGTGGCCGAGGCAGCTGTCGCATTCATGCCACGACCAGTAGCGGCGCCCAGGACTGGCGCTTGGGGATGATGCATCGACGATGGGTGCGCGGATGCGCAGGGCGTTTGCGGGCCTATTCCGCGACATAGCCCAGTCCCCGGAGCTGGCCTGTTCAAGCATGGTGAAACATGCTCAACGGTGAGACCACGCACCTCAGCACCCGTGGTCATGTGGCCCCCAGAGTTCGCTCTGGGGGCTTTTTGCGCGAGCCGCGACAGACGGGAAGCTACCTCTAAAGGAGCAAGCCGGGCGGGCCGATACTATTGTATCAGGAGTCTGTGCCTCAAAGGGCGAGGACAGGGGGGACGCGGAACCAAGATGTCTGTTCGGCCTCAATGGACTGACGTTCGATTCTTGGTGCCGATGCGTCTACTCGCCACAGGAAGGGGGACGGCTTGACAGGAACCGAGCCGGCTCCCACTAAGCCGCCGCCTGTCGATCCCGGCGATGATGCGCTCGACCGACCACGCGGCGTCGGCAGGGTGGGTTACAGGGACGCTCGATGGCAAAGCTCCGAAGTGAACCGTCATTCCTCCGACCATGTTGTGAGTCACGGGGGGGAGCTGTGGGTGGCTCTCGCGATCTCGTGTTGGCGCAACATGGCGTGCCTGCGTGCGCGGCATCCCACAGTCTGATTTCGAGCCACGCGATTCTGCCTGGTTCGTTTCGCGGCTGTCCAACCTTAGCAACAGGGGAAAACAAGCAACCATGGCAAAGGCTTCGATCCTGATTGTCGAAGACGATAGTGCCGTGGCTATGGAGATCCGAGACAGCTTGCGGGATCTGGGGTATGGTGTTTCTGGGCTGGTCTCTTGCGCGGAGGAAGCCCTCGAAAAGGCGGCAGAGTCGCGCCCGGACCTGGTGCTGATAGACATCAGACTGAAGGGAGATTCGGACGGCCCGGAAGCGGCCGAGCGAATCCGCGCCCGCATCGAAAGCCCCATAGTGTATCTCGCTTCTGGGGTTGACCAGGACACGCTGCGGCGCGCCCAGACGACGGAACCTTTGGGCTATGTGCTGAGGTCGTTCCACGAAGGGGAGCTGCAGGCTGCCATCGAGATAGCTCTGCACAGGCACAAGATCGAAACGGATCTAAGGGAGAGGGAGCGATGGCTGGCCAGCGTCCTTCGAAGCGTGGGCGATGGTGTGATAGCCACCGACAGACGGGGAACGATAGGCTTCATGAATGCCGTCGCCGAGAAGCTGACCGACTGCAAGGAGGAAGACGCTCTGGGCAAGGCTGTGACCAAGGTACTCGCAATCGTCGATGAGCAAACGGGCAGCCTTGCAGAATGCTCTGTGGCGAGGGTGCTGCGGGAGGGTGTCGCTGTCGGTGCGGACGCATCCAGCGCACTCATTGCCAGGCACGGAAGGCGAACACCCGTCGATGCCACTGCTGCACCTATCAGGGATGACCAAGGCGAAATCATCGGGGTGGTCCTGGCGTTCCGCGACATGACTGAACGCAAGCGGACGGAGGACGAGACCCGCAGACGAGCCGCCCGGCAGGAGGCCCTGAATGCCGTCATCGCAGCTGCCGCGGGGGCCCAGGAGGTGACGGATCTCCTGAAAGCCGGATTGGATCACACGCTGCAGGGCCTGGGGCTGACGACGGGCGGCATATGGGTTTCGGGCCAACACGCTGTTCATGGCCTGCCTGCACGGTTCGCCGAGGCCTTGGCGCGGACCTGCCGGGAGGCTGGACTGGCGGTGCTCAGTCCGATTTCCGTAAATGACTGGCAGGAGATGGCCGAGTCCGACCCACTGTCGGCCCTGACTCCGCTCATGGAGAGCTTTCACATCAGAGCGTCGGTCATAGTCCCCATCCTGGACAAAACGCGATGCATCGGTGGGCTCGTCGTGGTCTCTGAGCAACGTCGGCCCTGGTCCCCGGAGGAGATCGCGTTGGTGGAGACGGTGGGGCATCAATTGGGAGGAGCGGCCGAACGGCTGACTCTGCTGGATCGAACCCGCCAGCAGGCCCAGCAAGTGCAAGGAATCATGGATACAGTTCCCGAAGGGGTGCTCTTGCTGGGGGCGGATTCGCGCATCCTCCTGGCCAACGCCGCGGCCCGGGAATACCTGTCGGTGCTGACTGACGCGCGAGTGGGGGATGCCCTCACCAGCCTGGGCAGACGGCCCATTGAGGAGCTGTTGGAGCCTCCTGCTGCCGGATCGTGGCACGAGATCGAGGGTTTGGCGAATGTGCGTCGGGTGTTCGAGGCGACCGCCCGACCCATGGAAACTGGCCCCCGGTCGGGGAGTTGGGTGCTGGTGCTGAGGGATGTCACCACGCAGCGCGAAATCGAGCATCGCGTTCGGCAGCAGGATCGCATGGCCGTGGTCGGGCAACTGGCCGCCGGCACCGCCCACGATTTCAACAATCTGCTGACGGTCATCATGGGCTACAGCGAGCTCTTGCTAAGTAGCCTCGACCTGGACGACGCCCTCCGCGACGACATCATAGAGATCGAGAAGGCGGGGAGACGAGCCGCCTCGCTTACCCGCCAGCTCCTGGCGTTCAGCCGTAGACAGATCCTTCAACGAGAGGTGCTGGAACTGAACGCTCTAGTCGCCAATATTGAGAAGATGCTTCGGCGCGTTGTGGGCGAGGACATCGAGCTGATCGCAGTCGAGGAGCCGAGGCTTAAGCGGATAACTGCTGATCCAGGGCAGATCGAGCAGGTCATAGTCAACCTGGTGGTGAATGCCCGCGACGCTATGCCCCACGGAGGCAAGCTCGTGGTCAGGACGCGAAACGTGACCCTGACCCAGGATCAGTGCGATGGAGCTTCCGAAGCGCGGCCCGGCGAGTTCGTGTGTCTGTCGGTCATGGACACAGGCGAGGGCATGGATGAAGAGACCGTTGAGCACATCTTTGAACCCTTCTTCACCACAAAGGACAGCGGCACCGGCCTTGGTCTGGCCGTAGCGTACGGAATCGTCCACCAGCACGAGGGGTGGATCACTGTTGACACCAAGCTGGGGGAGGGCTCGACCTTCGAGGTATGGCTGCCGCCTTGTTCCACACAGGCGGAAGATGAATCCGAGGAGAAGGTGGCGCTTCAGATGCTTCGCGGCGGAGACGAGCGGATTCTGCTGGTGGAGGATGAAGCAGGGGTGCGCGCGTTCGTCGCCAAGGTGCTTCGGGACAAGGGGTACGTGGTCTTTGAGGCTGCAGATGCAAAAGGAGCGCTGGACATCTTTGAGAGAGAAAATGGAGAGATCAACCTGGTCTTCAGCGACGTAGTTCTGCCCGATGGCACTGGCCTGCAACTGGCTGACCAGTTGCGCTCGCGCAAGGGAGAAGTACCGGTTCTTCTGGGGAGTGGCTACACGGACGAGAAATCGCAGTGGGCCGTCACACAGGAAAGGGGACTTGGATTCGTACGAAAGCCATACGCGCTGGCCGAGTTGCTTTTGGCCGTGAGGCAGGCCATGGAGCCGCACTAGCACTACGCTAATCCGAACAAGTGCCCCGTACGGGGTACGTCTCCTGACGCAAGATTCGTGTTCAGCTCTGAGGAAGGAGGCACCACAGAGCTTTGCACCACACTAGTGTAAACACTAAACGGGCCAAATATCAGGTTCCCACAGATCGACGCGATCCTTGCGCACCTCCCCGCCTTTGAGAGAAAGGGCTTTCAGTTCGGTCAGTGGAGGGCACCACCGGGCCGATTCCCCCACGTTTCGCTCAGCCCCGAGGCGGAGGCCTTCGTCAGGGCACTGTCCAGCCAGGGGATCATGGTTGTGTTCGACTGGACTCGATGGCGCGCAGAGGTGTCGGATCCCACGGCCGTGGGCGGAGCTGATTTGCTGGCCCGGCGCAAGCTGCTGACATTCCATGTGCGCGCCGACCGTTTCTCAGAGGGGCATCGGATCAGCGTCTTTGAGAGGGGCTACATCACAGCCATTCTCCGTCGCCTGGCGGAGATTCGCCGGCAGATTGCGGAAGCCTCCTGATTCAATGCCCCAGACAGCCACGCTTTCAACGCACGGGAGCCGCCCGCCCCTGGGCCTGCACCGTGTAGTTGGTCACGATCCCTCCCACAGCGTAGAACTTGAGCTCGAAGGGCATCGAATCGCCGGGTGCCAAGGCTCCACGGGGCACCAGATAGGGTGTGACCACGCCGATCACCTTGGCATCCTGACTGTAGAGCGTTCCCGCCGCCTTGACCTGGGTGGCTGGCGCCAATCCCCGGTTGCTGAGCAATCCGATGATGCCGCAGCGGAGGTCGGCACGCTCGATCTCGTGAAAGTGGTCCTTCTCCACCACCACGCCGGGGTGGGGCTGGGGCAGGGAGAGATCGTTGTAGTCGTGGATGTGGCCAGACAGGCGGAGGTCATACCGGCGCCAGTTCTCTGGAGGGTGCCGGAACCGGATGTGAAAGGGGTTTCTGGCCCCCGGCAGGGTCCATTCCAGACCAGCGATTTCGGTCTGCTCGGCCAGGGTGCGGCCCAGGAGGTTGAGCAGGCGAATGGTCACCCGCACCCAGCGCTGGGTGTGGGCGCCAAGGTTAAAGACCTCTCCCCAGAAATGGAGACGTCCTCTGTCGTCCATGCTCATGGTGAGCCCACCAACGACGAGATCGGCCATGTGGCACCGCCGCGAGTTCCATTGCAGGGACGCCCAGCCGCCAGCCGGCGACGCCCCTACTCTACCACACGGGGCGGCGCGGTGCAAGTTGGGGAGGAGACGGGCAGCCGGAGGCGAAGAGGAGCGCGCCGGGACCTTGCGGGAAGACCCACAGCGAGGGTACAATGAGCCGGTAGTCGGCCCAAGCAAGGGTGAGCAATGCAGGAAGGCGGTGGCAAGGACGCCGCATTGCGGCTTGGGGCGGAGTTGAGCGTCGTGAAACCCTCGCGTCGCAGACGAGATGCCGCCCGCGAGTTGCCAGAGGACGCCCCGTGTGGCAAGATACGCATTGCGAAACCTTCGCGCCCTGTCAGACCTGTGATTCGCGGCCACGATCTGAAGGAGGAGTCCCATGGAGTTACCAGGCATGCCCACGACGAAGGGCAAGAACGATCTCTCTCGGAGGCAGGTCCTGGCCATTGCCGCAGCCGGTGCGATAGTCCTGGTCTTTGTCGTTTTCAACGTCTATCTGCTTTGCAGAACGGGCTCAGCAGATCTGGAGTGGGCAAGAGCCATCTATCTGCTTCACGGGCTGGAATCTATCGCCTTCGTCGCCACGGGATTCCTCATCGGCAGGGACGTCCATCGGAGGCGGGCAGAACAGGCTGAGAAGGGTGTCCAGAAGGCCCAAGAAAGTGCTGCTGCAGCTCAACTGCGTGCCACCCAGGCTGAAACGCGGCTTGAAGATCTGAGGAAGGCGATCCTCACCTACAGCGACCAGTTGGCATATGGCAGGTCTGTGGTGGGAACAGTGCCCATGGAGATGTTGGTGGCCCTGGTCACCGAGTTGGCTCCCGAGGAAGAGGCCCCGGAGTCGTAGGTAGGGTGCGTGGCGTCGCGGTCATCGCCTGGCCGGCGGGGGGAGGGCTACGAGAGGGGGCCGGCTCGGCGTGAGCTGCTCGGATGCAGCTACATTGCCGTCACCACACCCTAGGCAGAAGGCGATGGGGCACGCGGGCGGCATACTCCTTGTAGCCGCCGAGTTCCTCGTGCAGCGTCTTGTCCTCAAGGGTCGTGCGGACGATGGCAAGGCACACCGCAAGCGCCGCCGGGATGAGCGCCCACAGCGAGCCGAGTATCAGCGGGGTTGCGAGATCGAACGCGATGATCCCGACGTAGCCCGGATGGCGCACGTACCGGTAAGGCCCGCCGGTGGCGACAGTATGGCCCCGGTCCTTTGCGATGCGCAGGACGCCGTAGAAGAAGCTGTTCGACGCCATGGCCCAGGTAGTCAGAAGGGACCCCAGCACCCCGATAGCCAACGCGACGATCAGGAGCGCGGGCGGAATCCCTGGCGACCACCCGAGGCGCACATCCAGCCCGGCCACGATGCATGGGCCCGCCGGGCCGTACAAGGCCATTACGCCGGCGAGCGCTCTATCGAGGTCCTTCTTACCCCTGAACTGGGCACGTTCTACCACCAGCTCCGGGTTGGTTGGGATCAGGACGAGCGCGTTGACACCCATACCAGCCAAGTACACGCCGATATAGACCCACGCCATCACCCAGTCCAGGCGGCCTGAAGCGATGAACAGGCTCGCCACCTGAACCAATGTGAAGAGGCCAGCCTGTAGCATGTATTTCACAATCACGCCGGTTATGTCAGGTTTCCCATTTTCCTGTTCTGCAGATGTATTGGAGTTCATGGCTGATCCCCCTAGACATGGCCGGTCGTTTCTTGTGCCGATGGCTACCAGATGCGCGGCAGCAGCCGGTAGCGCACCCGCCCGGCGTATTCCTTGTAGCCGTCGAGCTCCTCGTGCAGAGTCTTGTCCTCGAGAGCGGTGCGGATGATGAGCAGGAGCACGCCAAGGACCCCCGGGATGAGTGCCCATACCGAGCCGAGTATCAGCGGGGTGGCGAGACTTTGGGCGCTTGCCCCGACGTAGCCCGGGTGGCGCACTATCTGATAGGGACCTCCGGTGGCGACGGTTTGGCCCCGATCCGTCTGGAGGCGAACGACCTTGGAGAAAAACAGGTTCGATGTCATTGCCCAGATCGTCATGGCCCATCCCAGCAGGAAGAGAACCAATCCGCAGATCTGGAGCGCGAACGACATCCGTGGCAACCAGCCAAAGCGCACATTCAGACCAGCTATCACCATCGGGGCCAGGGCCGAAGCCAGGCCCCAGAAACTGAGCAGCACCATGTCCCATTTCTTCGCGTCCTTGTGTCTGGTCTCGCGCTCTGCCAGCAGCTCTGGGTCTACAAGAAGGGCGGTGACCCCTTGTGCCAGCAGGTACGCGCCGATGTAGACCCAGCCCATGATCCAGTCCAGGCGGCCTGCCGGGATGAACAGGATGGCTGCCGCGATTAGCAGACCGACGACGCTCTTTACCAGAAACCGCAAAACCCCGCGACTGCCCTCAGGTTTGGCTTCCGGTTGTTGCACCGATGCATTGGCGTTCATGACTATTCCTCCTGGATTGTGTTTCGTCTCCTCGTAGCTACCAGATGCCCGGCAGCAGACGATAGCGCACGCGCCCGGCATAGTCTGAGTATCCGGGCAGTTCGCGCTGCAGGGTGCGGTCCTCCAGGGCCGTGCGAACGATGAACGCCACCCCATTCAGGCCGCCGGGTATCAGCGCCCACCATGACCCCAGCATGACCGGTGCCCCCAGATACATCAGGACCATTCCAACATACCCGGGGTGTCGCACGAACCGGTACGGCCCAGAGCTGACCACCCGGTGCCCCCGGTCTTCTTGGATGCGCACGGTCGTCGAGAAGTAGGCGTTGGCGGCCATCGCCCAGGCAAAGATGGCATAGGCCAGCACAAGCGTCACCAGTCCTGCGACCGCCAGGGGAAGGGGCATCAAAGACCAGCCGAACCGGCCTGCGTCCAGCCCAGCGACGGCCAGCATGATGAGGGGCAAGGGTGCAGAGATGGCCACCCAGACCTTGTCCCAACTCTTGGTGCCGCGCAACCCTCGGCCGCGCTCGTTGATCAGTTCCGGGCTACGTCTGCCCAGCACGATCCCATTCGCCAGAACGCCGACGAAGTATAGACCTACGTAGACCCAGGCCATCGGCCAGTCGAGCCGACCGGCAGAGGCAAACAGCACCACCCCGAGCAAGATCCCTGTCGCGAGAACCTGAACGATGCGCTTCACCCCGGAACGGTCGAGGGACGGCGCCCGGTCGCTCGATTGGGTGTCCGACATGATGCACCTCCGCTTGGGGGCATGGTCAGAACGTAGCAGTCAGCCTGTGCTCACTCTGGGCTTCTGCATACCCCAAGACCCCTGATCTGTCAACCTGAGCGCGTTACGATTCACGCACCCTTGCCCCACAGATTGTCCGTTCTCAGGCGAGTTATACAATAGGGAATAGAACACTTGTTCTATTCGCGTTGCTGAGAGCGCAAGCCGATGCGCGGCGCATCCAGTGAGAAACGGAGGTTGACGTGACCATCCGCCAATGGCTGTTGGATCGTTTCTTCGCTCGCGAGGTGGACCTGCGCGTACAACAGGCCCTGAAAGTGGTGGACGACAAGTACTGGCGCAACGTCAGCGATGGGCAATCCACCACCCGCCCCTGGTATCAGGTGCGAGAGCAACTGGAGAGAGTGGCCGGGGTGTGCCGGGTGAATCCACTTGCTGCTCGCCTGGTTGCCATGACCACCGATTTCGTGATAGGCGCGTGGGTGGAGGTCGAGGGCGATCCCTGGGTGCTGTCATTCTGGAACCACCCTCTCAACGGCCTCGGTCGCCGGGTGTACCGCTGGTGCGATGAGCTCTCGCGGTCTGGCGAGCTGTTCTTGGTGCTATCGCGCAACCCCGTCTCTCGCATGTCCTACGTGCGCGAGGTGCCAGCGATTCTTATCGACGAGATTCGGACCAGCCCCGACGATCTGGAGCGGGAGCTTGCCTATCACCAGCTCACCGACGACACGGTGGGGCGCGCGTGGGAGGGGCGCGAGTCGGACGCCGACCAGATCATGTTGCACTATGCCATCAACAGGCCGGTGGGAGAGGTCAGGGGCACTTCGGACCTGGCTCAGATCGTAACCTGGCTCGACCGGTACGATACCTGGCTGGAGGACAGGGTCAGGATCAACCGCTACAAGGGCGCCTACCTCTGGCAGGTGAAGATAGAGGGGGCACTTCCCGGACAGTTGGAAGCAAAGCGTGCCCAATACTCCAGGGTGCCCGCACCAGGAAGCATCATCGTCACAGACGGCCACGAGACCTGGACTGCTGTGCAGCCCCGCATCGACGCCGATGACGTGGAAGCCGATGGCAAGGCCCTGAGGCTCATGATCGCGGCCGGCGCCGGCGTCCCCCTCCATTTCTTGGCCGAGGGAGAGTCAGCCACACGCGCCACTGCCAGGGAGATGGGCACGCCCACCTTCCGGCACTTTGCCCACCGTCAGTACATCTTTCGCCAGATCGTCGAGGACGTCATCAGAGCTGCCGCCGCTAGAGCGGGCCACCCTGATGTGGAGGTGAGGGTGACTTTCGAGTCGGTTTTCGGTGAAGGGAGCAAGGCAACGGAACAAAAGTAGGGTGCAGATCTGCCGGTCTCGGTCTCGC
>DATKWG010000060.1:0-4934 GCA_035529675.1 Anaerolineae bacterium | reverse complement strand
GGTCCGTTCCCGCGCAGCGTCTCTACGGCCTCTGCCACCTCCAGGGCATTGCCCACCGCGGCCCCCAGGGGCTGGTCCATGTTCGAAAGCACGGCCGTCACCCGGCGCCCGACCGCCTGGCCGATGCCGATCATCAGCCGGGCCAGGGCGCGAGCATCCTCCACTGTGCGGACAAAGGCTCCTCCGCCCACCTTTACGTCCAGCACGATCGCCTGAGCCCCACCGGCTATCTTCTTGCTCATGATGGAGCTCGCGATGAGTGGCACGCTGGGAATGGTCGCAGTGACGTCGCGCAAAGCGTACAACCGGCCATCTGCTGGGGCCAGGTCTTTTGTTTGCCCTGCCACCACGATACCTACGTCGCGCCCAATGGCCAGGAAGTGTTCGATGCTCAGCGAGACCTGAAAACCCGGAATCGACTCCAGCTTGTCCAGCGTCCCGCCGGTGAAACCCAGCCCCCTCCCAGACATCTTGGCGACTGGCAGACCGGATGCCGAGACCATTGGCGCAACCGCCAGGGTCGTCTTGTCGCCCACCCCGCCGGTCGAGTGCTTGTCCACCACCACCTGGGCCAAGCCGCTGAGGTCGATGGTTTCACCCGAGCGGGCCATCGCCATGGTCAGATCGACGGTCTCCTGGCAGGTCATGCCCTTGAGCAACACGGCCATGGCCCAGGCGGCCACCTGATAGTCAGGTATCTGTCCGGTGGTGAGGCCCTGCACAAAGAAGCCGATCTCCTCCGCCGTCAGGGGCAGGCCATCTCGCTTCTTGGCGATTATGTCCACGGCTCGTATCATCCTCGCTCACCTATCAGTCGCGGGGAGGCTCGTGGCCCATCCGATCGCTCAGCACACCCGCCAGCCCAGGCCAACGAACCAGAACTACCTTCTGCGACGCCGGAGAAGCCAGGTCGCGACACCCAGCACCACCACGCCCCCCTCCAGCACCAGGGAGGCTGGTGAGAAGTCGCTCAGACTGCTGCCCAGGCCCGTCGGCCCAGTGTGCATCTTGTAGCGCCGGAATGGCCACCACAGATAGAGACGCCCCGGGTTCAGGTGCGCATTCGCCTGGTCGCAGAGCAGGTGCGCGCCGTAGCCCACCAGCCACCCCCGGGAGAAACCCTGCCCCAAGAGCAGATGCGTGGCAAGCCAGGTGAGCATACACACGAGCAAGGTATGGGCAGGGATCCGATCGTTGGGCGTCAACCGAAAGAGCCAACGCACCGGCTTGTCCACCAGATCGGGGAACAGGGACGCCACCAGGCCAGCAGGCCGATCCGTCCCCAGAGCGGTAGCCGCCAGGTAGGCCGCAGCAACGTGTCCGGGAAGAATCACCGATAGAGGTCCTCCGCGAGAATCAGCGCGACGAGAGCATGGAGAACGGGCCACGCCTCCTGGCATTCTAGGTCAGGCTGATTGCTCCGTCAAAGAGGGTTGAGCAGACCCGATGAGGGTGGGCCGGTGAGGCATTCGCCCTGGCACCAGGCCATCGCCACCGGTGCTCTCAGAGGACCCGCCGGGGGGGGGAGACAGTTCCAGAATCGCAGCGACCGCCTTTCGAGCAACGCCAGCGCTGCGATCGTATAGGTTTTATCTAAGTTGTTTACGTTTTGTAGGGGCGGGGTGACCCCACCCCTACGCCCCAAGCCCTTATTGCAGCAGTCTCGGGGGGGACTAGAGGTGAAATGGGTCGGCTTATGTCGAGACCAAGTGCCAGATCGAGAATGGCTGTCCCTCTCTCATCGCTGATGCTGAGGAGATCTTGGCCCGAACAAGGTGATCCTGAAGGTGGTTCCGTGCCTCCTGTCCAGCTCAATGGTGCCATCGAGTTGATCGACCAGAAGGGTCACCAATTGCAGACCCAGGGTCTCAGTCTGTCGAAAGTCCAAGTCAGCCGGGAAGCCGACTCCGTTGTCACCGATGACAAGTCTGTGCTCGCCTTTGGGCCCTCGGGAAACCTCCATCACGATCTCGCCCTCCCTGCCTTCGGGGAAGGCGTGTTTCAGCGAGTTCGAGACAAGCTCGTTCACTATGAGAGCGCAAGGTATGGCCATGTCTATCTCCAGACAAGCCTGTTCCACACTGATGCGGGAAGTGATGGCACCCAGGCTGCCATCGTAGATTTGGAACAGGCAGGCTAGCTGCCTTCCAAGATAGTCGGCGAAGTCAATCCTGCTCCAGCCTTCCGATTCGAGCAACCTCCGGTAGACGAGGGTGATAGCTCGGATACGGCTTCGGCACGCCTTGAGCGCCCGCAGGCCGCGTTCGTCTCTGATCGTCTCACACTGAAGGTCCAGCAGATTAGAGATCAACTGGAGATCGTCCTTATGTCGATGGCGAACATTCTCCACAAGGGCCTGCCATTCTCTGGGCGATGTCGCAAGTTGTTGCTCCGCCAGATCCGCCGACGAGTCGCGCTCCAGCCTCTCCGGCCGATTGGCCTGGTCAAGCCTGGTAAGATGTTGAACCATGCCAACGAGTTCCCGACGATGATTCCTGAGTGCGGTCGCCACCACTTGGTAGCGTGCCACACTCCCCTCACTGAGCTGCGTCTCCCACTCGTGCTCCACTCGCTCTTCGCCTGCGAGAAGGCGGCGCAACAGGCAACTGGCGGTATCACACATCGGGGCCCGAAGCACCTGGAAGCACTTTCGACCTGACGCCTCCTCTTTACCTGTGCCAGTGAGATCGGAGAATGCGTCGTTGACCCGGCGCACCTTCCGATCCAGGTCAATAACTCCAACGGCGTGGGCCATGCTGTTGAATACCTGATCCGCCTCTGCACGGGCGAGCTCTGCAGCACGCACCGCTTGTTTCGCCTTGCCCAGAGCGGCTATGGCATAGATGCCCAGTAGAGTAACCAGGCAGACAACCAACACCCGCCCCAACAGATCAGACGGGTCCGGGGACAATGCCTGCTCCAGAAAGCTACTCTCACGGAAGAGAAGCACCCGCAAGCCAGAATCCAGAATCCAACACAAAACCGCGAACCCAACCAGAAGCAAGAGCCAGTTGTCTGCAAGGCTCGGGCGGCTCACTCTCCGAGTCTTCATACTCCTCCTCCTTCCCGCCCAAGCCCAAGATGAGCCGAGACGACGCGCCACGGATGCCCACCGCTCTGCTATCCGCCTCAGCAAGACCCGGCAGTCTACGGTGGGTGAACCGGCCTCGCCTGGTGAGCACTGGGTGTCCACTCCCCAGGCACCCAGACTACACGCCCTCGCCACCCTTGCATATACGTGTGGCTACGCAATACGCGCCCTCGTGGCCGCGTAATCCCAACTTACATACATACGTAGCCGAGACGGGAGGCTCACACCTCAACCCACTCCCCCTTTGCCAGCGTGTGGCGTGCGGTGCCAAAGAGATGGACGACGGAGCGCCCGACCGCCGAACCGTTGCGGTGGCCTCGGTGGAGAGTATCGAGAAACGTCCACTCTCCGCTTTGGTCTGTCATCCTGAGCGTAAGCGAAGGATCCAAACAGCAAAGGAGCGAGCTGCTTCGCTGCGCTCAGCACGACACAACCTGCTATGTACCGCCTTTTTTCGATAGTCTGCTCGGTGCCCCGTTGCTGCAAAGTGCGACGGATGATATAATGGTCACCAGCACGTCCGTGGAGAAGTCAATGATGCCAGCCACTGACCCCCCGCCCCATCTCATGGTTTCGGAGGCAGGCTCCTTTGCTGAGCGCACCATCGTCCGCCGCAAGCCCCAGATCATCGCCGACATCATCCAGCGAAACGACTATGGTCCCGACATCGTAGCTGGCTTACATGCTCTGGCAGAAGAGATCAGGGGCGGGATTGTCGCTCCCTTGCGGGATGGGCCACATGCTGCCGACGAGCGGTTCTGGCGCAGCGCATGGGAGTCCTGGCAGGGCAAGACGTGGCGTCAGTTGAGTTGGTTCTTTGCCGAGACCTTTTTCTACCGGCGCGTGCTGGAGACCGTACGCTACTTCCAGCCTGGCCGCTGGCATCTCCACGACCCCTTTGAGGCCCAAAAACGCCAAGCCCTTGCAGATGGGCTGGAAGCCCTGGCCACATCGTGTGCGTCGCCACCCGGGGATATGTCTCTGGGCGAGGAGTTTTCCCTCTGGCTACGGCGTAGCCTGTGGGGTAATCGCGCCGACCTGAGCAACAAGACGATCGACACCAGCGCCGATCCCGAACTGGAGGACATCCCAGAGCGACTGCTGATCGATCATACCCAAGCCGTCTGGCAGCTTCTCGACGAGGGCGGGGTCCAACGCATTGATCTGGTCGCGGACAACAGCGGCCTGGAGCTCTTGTGCGACCTTGCCCTGATCGATCTGTTGCTCTCCCATGATCTGGTAGAGACAGCTCATCTCCACCTGAAGCGACAACCCTACTTTGTGTCCGATGCCATGGTGAAGGATCTCGAGGCGACGCTCATCGCAGTCCGGGGTGTCCGAGTCCCTTCACTGCGCGAGATGGGCCAGCGTCTTGAGAGACAGCGAGCCGATGGGAGACTGGCGACACACGATCACCCCTTCTGGACGACCTGTCTCTTCTTCAGTGAGTTCCCCCCAGAGATTGTCAGCTCGCTGGCCGAGTCTGACCTGGTCATCTTTAAGGGAGACGTGAACTACCGCC
This sequence comes from Anaerolineae bacterium, assembly GCA_035529675.1. Lineage (GTDB taxonomy): Bacteria > Chloroflexota > Anaerolineae > UBA1429 > UBA1429 > DATKWG01. Next base: position 321 of record DATKWG010000060.1, on the reverse strand, counting down.
GTCTCTTGGAGGATCGTCATTGGCCGCCCACCAGCGACCTTGCGGCCATCGCATCCTACATGCCTGTCTCCTTCCTGGTCCTGCGCACCCTCAAGGGAGAGTTGATCGCGGGCCTGCAAGAGGGCCAGGCCGAGGAACTGGCAAGCGAGGACCCAGAGTGGCTCATCGACGGCAAGCGTGGCCTGATTCATCTCGTACATCGACCGCGAGCAGGGTAGGATAGCACCGACAGGTTCCTGGTGAGCGATCGATGTAGGGGGAGGCGGCTGGCCTGGCGTGATCGACAGCGCGAACCGCCCTGCCATGGACCTATTGCTCAGG
>DATKWG010000059.1:0-39869 GCA_035529675.1 Anaerolineae bacterium | reverse complement strand
TCGGAACTCAACCTCCGCAGGAGCAAGAGCCCAGTGGCTACTCCGGGCCCCGGCCGCCGATTGCCCGCCTGGTGGAGATGCCCTGGGGAGTCTAGCTGACGCCATGTTTCAACAGTACGTGAACAGCGTTACGAGGGGCTTCGTCGTTGGTCAGCCAGTGGCAAGGCAATCTCACTGGTCAATTCCCCACAGCGCTCCCTTCAGACACTTGACGTTGGGCTTTCCTGCAGAGAGTGCTTTGCTAGTTGCGTTTCCTCACCAAGTGTGTATAATCGTAGCGGAACACGCTCACTCATCTGCGAAAGGGGGCGACATGAAGAACGGCCCGCACCGGATCAGGTTGCTCGATCTACTAAGACGGGATGGTCTATATCGTGGAGAGGTCGAGCTTTCGTCGGGCGCTCACAGCAACTACTACGTTGACGGCAAGATGGTGACCCTGTCCCCAGAGGGGGCTTGGCTGACCGCTCAACTGGTTCTTGACTTGTTGGCAGACGAGGATCTGCATCCTGACGCCATAGGTGGGCTGACCATTGGCGCAGATCCCATCGTAGCTGCAGTGGCATGTATAAGCCATGAAAGAGGAAAGCCTATCCCAGCTTTCATTGTTCGGCAGGAGCGCAAGCTGCACGGCAAGCAGAAGCTGATAGAGGGCCCCCTTGCGAGGGACTCCGATGTGGTCATCGTCGATGATGTGGTTACAAAGGGCGGATCCATTCGCGGAGCAATAGAGGCAGCAGAGGATTTCGGATGCCGGGTCGTCAAAGTGATCGCCTTGGTAGACCGCCTCGAGGGAGCTGCCGAGGAGAAACTCAGAGGTTACAGCTTCACTTCGATATTCACGCGTGATGACTTGTTGGAGACCAATGAACGAACTCGAGCAGAAGCTGCGAAAGGGACTCTACGTTGACAACCTGCGGGAGCTAGTTCGCCTCTGCGAGACCCTGATGCAAGAGGGAAAACACAGGGTTCCGCTCTACGTGTTACAGAGTGTCTTGTTTGACCTGCTGCAGGATTGGAGGGGACGCCCTCAGACTCCTGAAGAGGTGCGGACAGCAGAAGAGGCGCTTCTGGATCCATCGTTTCGACTCGTGGAATCTCTTCGAACCAACCAGCTTCTAGAAGCGCAAATGAAGGTTCTTGATGAGCTCGTTGAGAGCTTTCTGTCGCTACTCGCCTAAGCCACGAGGAAGATCGAGCCGCCAATCGCTCAACATCGTCAGCCTGACGTAGTCTGTCAGGTCGAGGAGTACCGGAGTAACTGACACATAGCCCTGGGCGAGCGCCCCGATGTCGGTGCCATCCTCCGGCACGCCGACAGGAGGATCGCCCCCGATCCAGTAGTATACTCCGCCCCTGGGGTCGGTGCGCTCGACCAGGGCATCTCGATAGAGGCGACGTCCCGAGCGGGTGATCCGCACTCCCCTGATCTCTTGCTCGGGGAGAGCAGGTACGTTCACGTTGAGCAGCAAGGGCTGGCTTGGCTGGGCCTCCAGCACCTGGTAAGCCAGGTAGGCCGCGAAGCCCGCCGCAAAAGCATAGTCCGTTGCCTCATAGGCATCAAGCGATACGGCAATCGCACTTACTCCCCCGATGACAGCCTCCATGGCCGCAGCCACAGTGCCCGAGTAGGTAAGGTCCTGCCCCACGTTGGCCCCCGGGTTGATGCCCGACACGACCAGATCCGGCTTGTGAGGCCGCCCCGGTCGTCTGTCTTTCAGCAGTCCCAGCAACACCAGGGCCACACAGTCGGACGGAGATCCGTTGGTGGTAATGGCCTCCGAACCGTCGGCAAGCTTTGCCAGGCGCACCCTCAGGGGTTTGTGCATCGTCTTGGAATGCCCGCAAGCCGACCAATTATGGTCTGGGACGACTACCGCTACATCGCTCAACTCATCGAGAGTTCGTTTGATCGCATAGAGGCCGGGCGAACCCACCCCGTCATCGTTGGTCAACAAGATGTAGGGCCGCCGCGAGAGGATCTCTCGAGCCATGATGGTCGTCTCCCAGTCAGTTGCCGTGGGTTAGGGGGGCGACCCGACCATGCCCCACGGTCCGATAAGCATGCGACGCCCCGATCAGCACACCCGTGCCGTGGGGGATCCCCTTCTCGCCACCCCAAGTACGACCCACCCTCTGCTCGATTGGGGCAGCAACTCGGCCCTTCAGGCCTCCTGCGCTGTCGCCAGGATTCGGTGACGCAAGAGATCCTCTAGCGCCGCAAGATGCTCCTGATACTCGGCCGACACCAATGAGGGGGTGGTCATGATGAATGCATCCTCACCATTGTCGGAGTAGTAGTGCTTTCGTGTGGCCACTTGCCTGAATCTGTATTTCCTATACAGATTCAGGGCCGTGCTGTTGGTCACCCGCACTTCGAGGGTTGCGACTGCAGCCCCACGCTCAAGTGCCCGTTCAACCAGTGACACCAGGAGGAGCTCGCCCAAGCCACGGCCCCGCCACTCCGGCCGCACCGCCAGCGTACAGATGTGTGCCTCGTAGGACGCGAGCCAAAAGCCACCGTAGCCGAGCAGGGAAGCATCTCCCCCGGGACGCTTCAGGAGCTTCCCCAGGCCATGTTTCAAGACTCGCCCGACTCCGGGCTCCTCCAACCACGGCAGATAGCGCAGGACTACATACTCTGAAGCTCGATTGTGACGCAACTCGTAGTCGAAGGCAGTCGCAGACCAGGGAAGAGTGAACACGATCTGTTCGACCTGAGACACGGTGGGCACATCTACCAGTTCCATCGGCGCCACCGCGTAGGGGAGTCCATCCAGGTTCATGGCGTTGCGGCCTCAGCTTTGTCCCGGTGTGGAGCGGGGCGCACCATCCAGGCGCGCGCGGCTCGGAGCATAGACCGGGGCAAGGGTATCCAGATCGTCCGTCTTTCCCTGGCAAAGCCTCTCCCAGGCCAGCTCGGCAAGGTATCCTGCGCGTCGTAGAGACCCGGCCAGGGAAGCGACGGCGATGTTGTGCGCATTGGCTTGTTCAAAGAGGCGCTGGGCCAGCTCTGCACTCACCTCGCCAGCAACGAGCACCGGCTTGTCCGCCTTCACGGTCCACGCTGAGATGCTGACCAACTTTGTCTCTCCCTCTTGAACGGGCAGACCCTCTTCGAAGTGGTAGGCACCAACGCAGATGCGTCCCCGACCCGCTTCCAGCACTGCCAGAACCCGACCGCCTGGATCGCCCACCGCATAGGTGATTATGTCCAGGGTGGGGATCCCCACGATAGGGACGCCGAGCGCCAGGCAAAGCCCCTTGGCCACGCTCATGCCGATGCGCAACCCAGTGAAGGACCCAGGGCCCGTCGCGACGGCAACTCCTGTCAGGGATTGCGGCTTGAGCTTCTGCTGTGACAGCATCCTGGCGAGAGCGGGCATCAACTCTACTGAGTGGTTGTTCTCCGAACGCCAGGTCTGTTCAGAGATGACACCCGTCTCATCGAGAAGCGCCAGGCTAGCATAACGTGTGGCGGTGTCAATGGCTAGTACTCGCTTGCACAAGTCTGTGCTGGTCCGAACAAGTCTCATGACGCAAGATCCGTGTTCAGTTCCAAGAAAGAACGAGCCATACAGGTTTGCACCATGCTGGTTTGCACCGGCATAAACACCAAACCGGCCAAATATCGGGTATTTGGGCAAGCAAGCACTAGAAGCATAGAGCCTCCGAGGATCGTCTCACCCTGGTCTATGGCCCCCCTGTCCGAGCACCTGCCCTCTCAGTGCTGCCAGGATGTCAGCATAGTGCGCACTCGAGGGCTCAAGAAGCAGGCTGCGCTTCCTCTGGCCCACGTAGGCGAGAAAGATCCACAGCCGCTGGGCAGGCAGAAGCTCTCCGGCCCGTTCAGCCCACTCGATGACCGTGACCCCGTCGCCATACAGGTAGTCCTCCAGACCCAAGGCAAAGGCAGCACAGGCATCCTTGATTCGGTAGAGATCGACATGATACAGGCAGGGTCCTGCCACGGTGGGTGGATGCTCGCTGATGAGCACAAAGCTGGGACTCCTGATGGTCCCGCGAACCCCAAGACCCGACCCGATTCCCTGGGTAAGACAGGTCTTCCCACTGCCCAGCCCCCCCTCCAGGCACACGACGTCCCCAGGCTCCAGTAGACGTCCCAATCTCTCGCCGAGTTGGAGTGTTTGTGCGGGGCTATGTGTGATGATACTGAAGGAGCGGTCGGTCAGTATCGGCATCACCCGTCATCTCCCGAGAGGAACGCCATTTCCTGCCTGGCGATGCCAGCCAGTAACATGACATCACGGCTAGCCACTGACGGATCAGGACAGGAGCAGCCTCTTGCCCATCAAGCAGAAGCGCTCGGCCCCCAGGTGATGGACGGGCAAGAGCTCCTCGTTTTCCTCCGGAGCGATCCAAACGGAGTCAAACGCTTCTTCCTCCGCCCAGCCCCCGACGACCTCGGTGACAAAGAGGGTGTGATCTCCTGGTGTGAGCAGGTCAACAACCACGCACTCGAGATGAGCCAGGCATTCCGCAATCCAGGGAGCTTCCACCCTATGTCCAGATTCGAGCGTCAGCCCGAAAGTCGCGATCTTGTCCACATCTTTACCCGAGCTGGTACCGCATCTTAGAAGCTGCTCTGCAAGTGGGCGTCCTGGTATGTTCAGCACACAGGCCTCGCTGCGCTCCAGCATACCGTGCGTGTAGCGGGAAGGGTGTATCGCCATAATCACCAGAGGAGGCTCCAGACTCACCGGGCAGACCCAGGCGATGGTCATCACATTGACCTGCCCCTTGTACTGGGTGGTCAAGAGACAAACAGGCCGAGGCGCCAGCAACCGGTGGACCTTGGTCAGAGGCACTTCCTTCTTCATTCTGCGACCTAACCCACCTTTGTATTCCAGCATCCCTCGCTGTGAGCGAGCCCATCTCAACGCAGTGAGAGTATGGCATAGCCACGGTACGGTGTCAAAACGGAAACAGTGCAAGGTGTGGAGCAACAGACCAAATGGCGGTCGCACCCGGAATCAACGGCGCATACATCGCGGGAGCTATCCGCTGGAGTCAGTTTGGTTCTGTTTTTTGCTCCTGGTAGGCCCGCATCGCGATGCGCCCCTACGCCCGAAGGCATCTTCAGCACCCGGAAGCAGCGCACGGGGTACGAAAGTTGGGTCACGCTCAGAGCTCGGGCAGTCTCCTCGCACTGCCAGTCCGCACAAGCCGCGCCGTCGAATCGGCACATATTGAGAAGCCAGGGATCCCAAGCGGTCCGTTCTCCAACTCAGGCCTTGTGACTTGGTGCCTGCCCACCGCGCCGATATAATGGCCCCACTCAGGTGGATGATTCCCTTGCTCCACACCCGTGTAAAAGATGAGCTGGTCCAAGAGCATGTCGTTATACAGTGCCGCGATCCCCATCGTTCTCGCGTCAACCTCACCGCGTCGTCGCCAGTTGCTGGCTCTGATGGGCGTGCCCTTTGAGGCAGTCGCCTCAGAGGTGGACGAAACCATGCGCCCGCAAGAGCCTGCGGCAGAGCTGGCCAAGCGCCTGAGCCTGGCCAAGGCTAGGGCTATTGCTTCGATCCGTCGCGATGTCATAGTAATCGCGGCAGACACCCTGGTCACACTCGACGGCCGAGTGCTGGGGAAGCCCGACAGTGAGATCGACGCATTCGAGATGCTTGCCCGGCTCCGTGGCCGCGAGCATATCGTCTACTCGGGCCTGTCGGTCATCGATGTACCGCGAGCACGTCATTGCACGCAGTTGGTCGCCACGACCGTACTCATGCGAGACTATGCAGACGACGAAATCCGCCGCTATGTTGCCACTGGCGATCCCCTGGACAAGGCTGGCGCATACGCGATCCAAAACACAGCGCTCGATCCAGTAGCCTGGCTCAACGGCTGCTATGCCAACGTGGTGGGGCTGCCCATGTGCCACCTGTATCGCGTCTTGCGGGCCTGCCATGCTGGTGTGCTGGTGCACCCGCTCCGTTGCTGTCCGGCGGCCATCGAGAAGGGCTGTCCGTGGTCCTCAGGCATCACAGAGACGCCCTTGGAGGAAAGGTGGCTTCCGGCCATCATAGACGCGGTCTGACATCCTGCCTGGCCAGCACATCCACCGAACGAGCATAGACCTCCCCATTGGCTAGCCGGAGACTCTGCCCGGGCTACAGCGCGTCCATCAGTATGCGCCGGGCGTCCTCTGCTCCCAGGGGCCTGGGGTTATGTTTGAACGAACCCGAGGGTAGCGACTCCTCGATGATCACGTCGAACCCATCCTCGCTCACCCCGAAATCGCTCAAGCGGGTCGGCAGGCCAATCTCTGTCAGGAGCTCTCGCACCCGGCTCACCGCTCTGAGGGCGGCGGCGTTCGGGCCCAGGCTCTCCACATTCTCGCCGAGCAGGCGCGCCACCACAGCATACTTGTCGCTGGCATGGGTCACGTTGTACGTCATCGTGTACGGGAGCAGCAGTCCACACACCAGGCCGTGAGGGATGCCATAGTGTGCCCCCAGTGGATGCGCCATGCCGTGCACTGCTCCCAGTCGCGCGCTGGCCATCGCCATACCAGCCATCAGGCTGGCCAGGCTCATTTCCTCCCGCGCGGTGATGTCCTGGCCCGCTCTGTACGCGCGCAGCAGACTGCGGCCGACGAGTTCGATGGCCCGCGTGGCCAGGGCATCGGTGACCGCGCTGGCTCCGATGGAGGTAAATGCCTCTATGGCCTGGCAAAGCGCGTCAGCGCCGGTGCTGGCCGTCACCTCAGGAGGCATGGAGAGCGTAGTTTCAGGGTCCACAAGCGCAACCCGCGCGAACCAGCCATCGTCGCGGATGCTCCTCTTCACTTGCTTGCGGGGATCGATCAGTACCGCGTTTTTGGTCACCTCTGCGCCCGTGCCGGCAGTGGTAGGCACAGCCACCAGAGGGGCTCCGGGGCCCTCCAGTGGGCGACCACCATGGTACTCCCACACGCTGCCCGGCAAGTTCACCAGCCCGGCAACGGCTTTGGCTGTGTCGATGGCGCTGCCCCCACCGAGGCCGACAAAGACCTGGCAGCCCTCTTGCCGTGCCAGGGCGATTCCTGCCTCGACTACGGGCAGCTCTGCCTCACCACGCACGGAATCATAGACGGTGACCGCCAGGCCCTCTGCCTGCGCCAGCCGTGTCACTCGCTCCAGCAGTCCAGAACACCTAGCGAAGGTCTGCCCGCACACTACCATGACGCGATCGCCATAGCGCGCAGACGCGCGTCCTACCTCTGATACGCAACCACAACCGGTGATGATCTCGGTGGGCAAGAAATGACGCCGCATCGTCTTTCCTCCTGACAATCGAATCCGCCACGCCCGTTGATCCCATCGACGAGGGCTGCCCAGCGCGCGGAGTGTGTCAGAAACGTGGCGAGAATCGCTCAAGCCAAGGATGCACGAGAGGATCGAGGGCTGGCGCCCTGTCCCCTTCACCACCCTCGTCAGCGTAGAGGCCGATTCCAACGTCGGGCGACGAGAATGCGAAGAATCGGGCCAGGTGATGCGCCTCTTCCGCCAACAACGCCATCGCTTCTGGATCCAAGGGCTCAAAGAGGCGCGCTCGAATGCGCTCATCCCTGGTCTGCAACCACCAAACCCCGACCACACACCCGTCCGCCCAGATGGTGCCCAGGGTGTCGCCGGCGCGGTCAAAGATGCGCTCTCGAAACTGCACGGGCAGAAATCGGCTCGTGCGACTGTAGGCCATGGGATAGCTATCGCGCGGCGGCAGCAGACATGCCGTGCGTTCATCAAGGCCGTAGTCAAGAAGGTCGTCCACCTGATCTTTGAGCATGAAATACTGGCCGGGAGCGCCATGGATCTGTAGCCGAGTCAGGCTGCCCCCGAGGGCCATCAACGTGGCTACTACCTGACGCCGCTTGACATCGCCCAGCCAGTGCGACACATCGCCAACGGTCACTGGGCCAAAGGCCGAGACATAGGCCAAAACCACATGCCGGAGCGCCTCTTCTGCGGTCACATCCTCCAGGTCAGTCTGCGGCAGCCACGAAGACAAGCTCGCGTACGTATAGAGGTCGCTGCGCCAACTGCCCCGGGGACGCGCACGGACAAGCAATCCTTGCGCGCAAAGGGCAGGAATGAGCCTCGCCCCCAGCGTGGCTTGGCCAAACTGAGGATCGTAAGGATCGTGGGGAATCGGCGTGTTCAGGGCGGGCAGGAGTTCGGACAGTTCGGCGACAGTGCAGGGGCCACGGGTGCTCACCACTTCCAACACGCGTTGCACGATCTGGTCACGGCGAAGGCGATCCGGCCCCACGTAGGCCGGCGCCTGTGCCAGAAGGTCGCCAACCAGGGTCTTTGAGCCGGGCTGCAGGATGGCGTTGGTGACTCGATGGTAGGCGGGAAGATCCTTTGAGGACATGATGTACAACTGCGCGTGCATGCAGGGGAAGCGGGCTACCGTACGCTCCCCATAGAGTGCCCAGTCGAGCTGCTCTCGACGAAAACCCTCTATCCTGGACCAGAGGGAGAGATAGGCAATGATGGCGGGCCTGCCCCTGATGGGACCGACCTCACGCACAATCGAGGCCACATCCCTGCCGCGTGACCTGGGCGCGAGATGCTGTTTGTGAAGGACATAGGCATTGACCTGACTCTTGGACAACCTTAGCGGCATCTCTCACCTGAGTCCAGCGCGTCTACGGACCCCGCCCTCTCGCCCGCAAGCAGGATCCACCCCCGATCGGGTCTGACCACTCGCATTCTGAGCCAGCTCCTCCGGCTGACATTATAGCATAGCTGGTGTGGTGAGGCACATGCAGGCGAGGGTGTGGAAAAACGACCATTGTCATTCTGCCTGCACCTGCGGCGCACGCACAGGTGAGCCGCAGCGTAGCGAAGGAGAAGAATCCCTGTTTTGTGCGGTTAAGACCCTTCGCTTGTACCCCTGAAGTTCGGGGCACTTGCGCTCAGGGTGACAACCATGTCAGCAGGCGCAGACTTTTTCAACACCCTGCAGGGAGGCCCGTGTTGACGCTCCGTGCCTGATCATGTAAGATCGCCCATGAGGTCGCTTCGTGAAGGAGCAGTTGCCCAAGGCCACAAGGAGAGTGCATGACCTTGCATCCCACCCGTCGCTTCTGGTTGGTTATGACCGCCCTGGGCTGTCTCGCTCTCCCGACAGGGGTGGCTGCCGCAGGAGCGGAGGCGGCAGGCGTAGCCGACACATCTTCTCTTGGCCAACTGCAGCCCCTCGTCTACGCCCTCGCCTGGCTGCTGCCCGTCGGGGTGACCCTGGTGGCCGCTGGCATCAGCCAGCCATCGCAGGTCCGCCAGATTGCCAACTCGCTTCCCCTGGCCTTGGTCGCAGCCCTGGGAGGATACTGGCTCTGTGGCTTCGCGTTTCAGTTTGGGGGCGTGGGGCTGATCTCCGACGATCCCGATTTGGCGTGGCTCGTCGCCGAGTGGTCGCCGCTGGATTTGCGCCTGGGCCCCGGCTGGGGGCTCCTGGGGGTTCGTGGTTTTGCCGTTGACCCAAGTGCCATAGGCAAAGGACTGGATCTCTTTGTCTCAGAGTTAGCGCTGGTGGTGACAGCCACCCTGATTCCCTTGATAGCCCTCAACGGCCGCGCACCCCGTCTGCCCACGCTCTTCTTGGCCTTGCTGGTATCATGCATGTGCTATCCGTTGATGGGCAACTGGGTGCGGGGGGGCGGATGGCTTTCCCATCTGGGCGCCACCCTTGGGCTGGGCCACGGTTTCGTGGACTATGGCCTGAGCTCGGTTCACCTGGTTGGCGGCGGGGCCGCTCTGGCAGGGCTGCTGGCTCTCAAGTCGCTGGGCGGTGACGAGGGCGAAGGCAAGTCGAAAACAGGGGAGTCAGAACCCCTGGAGTTGGCGCAAGCCTTTCTTCCGCTCAATGTGCTCGCCGGCGCCTTTCTGGCTTTGGTGGGCTGGCTTGCGGTCATCTTCTCGCAACCCCTCGTACCTCCTCCCCAGAGTCCGGCCATGGCCACCCTTAACGTCCTTCTGGCAGTGGGCGGCTCCGCCGTGGGCACGATCTTCTACGGGTGGCTGGCGCGCGGCGAACCCGATCCTGCGCTGACTGGCCGAGGCATTCTTGCGGCTCTCGTGGCCGTTGCTGCTGGCCTACCGTTTGTGCCTTTCTGGGCAGCCGCGCTGGTGGGCGGTCTGTGTGGCCTGTTGCTTGCCCCCACCATGTACCTTGTGCAGCGCGTGTTGCGCCTTGATGACCGCGGGGCCGTCGTGAGCGTGCACTGCGCCTCCGCGTTCTGGGGCCTGCTGGCGATAGGGCTGTTTGCCGACGGGCGCGAAGGTCTCGGATGGAACGCCTTCAGCTCCCTGGCCACTTCTGGCGGATTCGCCCAGGGCGTCGTCGGCTGCCTGGCGACCCCAGGGCCGTCCGACTTGGGCCAGCTTTACGCGCAGCTTGTTGGCGTGGGAGCACTGCTCCTGCTGGCAGGGCTCCTACCCTGGACGATGTTGGCCTTTGCTGCCCGCGCCTACGCGTTGCCCCCTACGATGCGCCAAAGGGCACGGGCACGCGCCGCTCAACTGCGCCAGGACAGGGCTGCAAGAGAGGCATTGCGACGCCAGGGACGTCATCTGGAACTGTGGCAGGCGCTGCACATAGCTTACCTAAGGAACACTGCGGTGGCCTACCGCTTGCTGGCACGTCGAGCACGAGCGAGTCGCCAGAACCCTGGAGCGGGGGGAATGCGCCCGGTGAAGAGGCGTATGCACCGGACGGTTGGGACCCGGCGCCTTCGGAGCCCTCGCTAGTGGCCCTCGCCGCCGGTGAGCGACGCCTGGAAAAGCCGCGTGTAGACCGGTCCCTCTGGCCTGAGATCGCTCCTCACCACGCTCACCTCACTTACTCGCATTCGAGCCCTTTCTGCGACCTCATACCTGGCCACCGAATCTACCAGGGCCTCCACTTCCCATCGAGTAGCCCGTATATGTATGCGAGCCAACGTGAGATGGGGTCTGAACCTCCGTCGCTCGGCTGGGAATCCGAGCCGAGACAGCTCACTCTCCACCGACCTTAGCACGCCCAAGAGCTGGCCGGTGTCTTCTTGCACACCCATGCAGATGACCCGGGGGCGGCGCGGGTTGGGAAGGCAATCCAGGCCCGTCATGGTGAGCACGAATGGATTGTAGCCCTCGCAGGCACGCCCGACCGCCTCGTAGACAGACTCGAGTTGCTTGACGGGCACCTCGCCCAGGAACTTGAGGGTCAGATGAAGGCTGTCTCTCTTCACCCAGCGTCCTGCCTGTCCTCCCTCTCCGCGACGAAGCTGCTCCTGAACCTCTTCCAGAGCGTCCAGAAACCCCGGCTTCAGCTCGATCGCGACAAAGGTTCGTACCGATGGCACTCAGGCTCCCTCCTCATCCTGCAAGGCCGGCCGATGCAAGAGGGGGAGCGCGTTTCCGCCCAAAAGCCCCTCCAGGACGTCTGAATCCAATCCTGCCCTTCTCAATCGCCTCAGAAAACGCCCTTGTCCTACGAGCGGATAGTCGGTCCCAAACAGGACCTTGTTTGGCGCCCAGGAAGTCACGTAGCCAAACACGGCATCGTCATACAGGTAGAGCGACGCGGCTGTGTCGTAGTAGACGTTGGCAAGGCGTGATCGCACCTCTGGCATCAACTCGTAGAAAGGAAGCCCTCCACCCAGGTGAGCGAACACGAGTATGTTCTCCGGGTAGCGCATGCTCAGCAGATATGCCTGACCCGGCCCTTGCCTGCCCTTGCCCGAATAGACGTGGCCGACCTGTTCGTTGACGTGCACGAGGATCGGAACATCGGAGTGGCGAGCAAGCTCCATCAACGGGTCCAACAGGGCAAAGTCGGTAAGCTCAAAGCCCTGGCCATCGGGCATGAGCTCACCAATGCCCGAAGCGCCCATCTCCAGGCATCGTCGTGCCTCGAGCGACGCCGCGTTCTGCTCGCAGGGGTTCACCACGGCAAACGGAATCAACCGTCCCCGATGTTCCCTTGCCGCGTCGAGCACATACGTGTTGCACGCCTGGCAGAGACCCAGATCGGCAAAGCCAAAGCCAAAGGCTGCCGAGAGATCGACCCCGGCTTCATCCATCGACGACACTAGATCGCCTGCACTGGCCATGCGCGCCCGGGGATTCGCATAGAGCAAATCAAACCACCTGTCGCGCCTACGGTAGGTCTCTCTATTAGCGATCACATCAGGAGGGAAGACGTGAGTGTGAAAGTCGATGATCTTCATGACCACATTGTCGTCCGGCATGGTGCCAGTGTCAAATCCGACTGGGTTTGAGACGATGTTCGCGGTTGCCAGAGGCAGTCCCCATGGACACACACTGCCGCTTCCTGCCAGCGACAGGTGCACCCGGTCCTTGAATCCTGGACAAGCAGGTCGCCGCACAGTATATTAGGCACATGAAGATGCAGCTGATCTATAATCCGGCTGCCGGCCGTCGGAACGTTGCCGACGATCTGCCCCCGGTGGTGGCTTTCCTGGAGTCGAAGGGGTGGTATGTCTCAATGAGGACCACCCTGGGGCCGGGCGATGGGATCACCTATGCGCGCGAAGCCGTCGCAGAGGGATACGACATGGCCGTCGCCGTCGGGGGGGATGGCACGCTGGGCGAGGTAGCCACTGGCCTGGCCTCGTCCGACTGCACGCTGGGAGTGCTGCCAACGGGCACGGGCAACGTCTGGGCCCACATGCTGGGGCTGCCTCAGTGGACACCCATGTCCCGGTCTGCTCTCCTAGAAGCAGCCCGCGTGTTGGTGGAGGGTCAGGTCTACCGAATCGACTTGGGCAAGGCGGATGATCGTTGCTTCGCCCTTTGGGCTGGCATCGGCCTGGATGCGCAAGTCGCTCAGGAGGTTGGACCTCAAGGAGAGATGCGCCGGAGCCTGGGCAATTTCCTGGCCTACCTTGTCACGTTAGCATCTCAGAGCATCAGTTTGCGCGGTACGCGAATGACCGTTGTCATCGACGGGAAAGCCGTGCGCCAGCGGGTCCTCCTCATATTGGTTAGCAACGCCCAGCTCTACGGCCCATCTGTTTCGATCGCACCTCAGGCTCAGCTCGACGATGGCATGTTGGATGTCTACATCTTCAAAGGGGGCAACGTGCTGGACGTTGCCCGACACATTGTCATGATCCTCTCAGGCAAGCACTTGCAGGATCCTAACGTCGAGTGCTATCGAGCCAAGCAGGTGGAGGTAAGGGGCGAGGACTCGCTTCCCCTTCACACCGATGGCGATCCGATTGGCCACACGCCCGTGACCATCACCGTTCTTCCCAAGGCGCTGCGCATTGTGGTGCCTCGGTGGGCTCCCAGCTCACTCTTTCAAGATGGGGGGCCAGGCGGCAGGAAGCCACCCTCCCTGGCTCAACGCATCGCAGAACGCTTGCGCTACGAGAGAGAGCACTGGCGAGAGGAGGGCGAGCGGCTTCGCAGCGACCGGGCCCGCCGGATGCGAATGCCACCTCGCGACTGATTGTCGGATCCCCACTCTGAACCCCCGACCTTGCTACGGCAGCGACCCAGTGCTATACTGTTGCCTTAGGAGAATCGGGATGCCGGCTTCTCGCCCCTGGAGGGCCGAGTCTGTCGGGGAGGGCCACGCCTTGGTTGCATATCTGAATATCGCCCAGATCATCATATCCATCGCCCTTATCGCACTCGCCGTCATGCAGAGCAAGGGTGCCGGCCTGGGGAGAATGTTTGGCGGCGATAGTTCCATCTACAGGACCCGTCGCGGGATAGAGAAGACCATGTTCAGGGTGACCATCGTCCTGGCAGTGGTCTTCTTCTTGACCTCACTTCTAAGCGTGCTGCTCCAATCCTAGGGACGAGGGGCTCCGGTATGGGGCGTGTCCGGTTGCAGGTCATCATCGCCTTGCTGGCGATCGCTGCTGTGATTGCGGTCATAGGCTATGTTGCCTTTGGCATGACCACGGTGACCGTGCCCGATTTCGGGGGCACATGCGTCGAGGGTGTGGCAGGAAACCCGCAAGCGATCAATCCGATACTCTGCCAGTCCAATCCTGCTGACCAAGACCTGGCTGCGCTCATCTTCACTGGGCTGATGCGTCACAACGGAAAAGGCGAGATAGTTCCCGATCTTGCCGCGAGCTGGGATGTCTCTGAGGATGGCACAGCCTATACCTTCCATCTTCGTGAGGACGTGCTCTGGCACGATGGCGCGCCTTTTTCCGCCGCCGACGTGGTGTTTACTATCAATGCCATACAAGACCCCGACTTTCAAGGAGAGCCTTTCCTCTCAGACATGTGGCGTAGCGTGGTAGTAGAACAGATTGACACCTATGCCGTACGGTTCATCCTGCGCGAACCCTTTGCGCCCTTCCTCGACTACACGACGTTGGGAGTGCTGCCGGTGCACATACTCGGGAGCGTGCCCGCCCAAGTGCTCCGCGAGAGCAAATTCAACGCAACTCCTACAGGCACCGGCTCTTTCCAGGTGGCCGAGGTGAGCGCACAAAGAGTTGTCTTGACCGCGAATCCCAACTACTATCGCGCACGGCCATACCTGGACCGGATCGAGTTCGTCTTCTATCCCAACGATCCCTCAGTCTTCGAGGCCCGCAGGCGTGGAGAGGTGGCCGGCATAGCCCGGGTGCTTCCCGAGCACCTGCAGAGCGTGCGCGATGATGATGGCCTGGCCCTCTATTCTGCGCCGCTCGCCGGATACAACCTGATCTTTCTGAACCTGGACCGCGCCATCTTCCAAGACCGTGCCGTTCGCCAGGCGATGATGTGGGCCATGGACCGCCAGAGGCTGGTCGATGAGATTCTGGACGGACAGGGGATCGTGTTGCACAGTCCCATTCTCCCCAGTTCATGGGCCTATGATCCCGACGTTGTAAAGTACGACCATGACCTGTACAAGGCCAGGGCGGCCCTGGAGGATGCCGGTTGGTTTGATGACGATGGCGACGGCGTCCGCGAGCGTGGGGCACTCAGACTAGAG
Organism: Anaerolineae bacterium; assembly: GCA_035529675.1. GTDB lineage: Bacteria > Chloroflexota > Anaerolineae > UBA1429 > UBA1429 > DATKWG01. The sequence goes on along the minus strand of DATKWG010000059.1, from coordinate 24,905 downwards.
TTCTCTTTGGCGACCAATGAGGACGATCCCACTCGTGTGCGCTTGATTCAAGCGATCAGTGATCAACTCGCCGTGGTGGGCATTCGAGCGGTATCCCAAACGGTGGGCTGGGAAGACCTGGTCAGCCAGATGCTGCGCCCCCGGCGTTTCGATGCCGTCTTGGGCGGCTGGCAAAAGATGCTGATCGATCCTGATCCCTATCCATACTGGCATTCCAGCCAGGCAACAGAAGATGGAGTCAACTTTGCCAACTACATCAGCGAGGAGGCGGACCTGCTTCTCCAGGATGCTCGCTCCACCATCGATAGGTTCCAGCGCCTGGAGCTATATCGTCGCTTTCAAGACCTGTTCGCTCGTGACGTGCCCTCACTGCTCCTGTATCAGCCAGTGTACAACTATGCCATCGATGCGAGCGTGCGGGGCGTGCAGGTCGGCCCGATGTTCGAGTCGGGCGACCGCTTTCAGACGGTGACCAAGTGGTATGTCGTTACCCAGCGGCTGCTCTACAGCGAGGCCCGCGAGAAGGGCTTTGCCGTTCAGCCTCGCTAGTGCTCTGGCGCACAACCTACCTGCCCGCTGACGTGTACCCCGTACGGGGCACGTGCACCCGAGGAACCCCCCACGATGATTGATGACTCTCCCGCGACCAGCCTGTGGCGGACGGTTTTGTATGCCTTCGTGACGGCGCTGATCGTTGCCGGCGCCTTCTATTCTGGATACCTCGTCTTCTCCACCACAAGAGCGCTTGCTGCCCGCACCTCGTTGCCCTTCGTGCACGACGTTTCGACGCCCAGAACCATGCCCGGCCGTGCGCCTCAAGACGAGCTTCCCGATCTGATCGAGAAGAGGGAGCGGGTCAACATTCTCCTCTTGGGCATCGATCAACGCGAGAACGAGCAAGGTCCTTGGCGCACAGACACAATGATCCTGGTATCGATCGATCCGTCAACCAGGTCAACATCGATGCTTTCGATCCCCCGAGACCTGTGGGTTACGATACCTGGCTTTGGCGAGAACCGCATCAACGTAGCTCACTATCTGGGCGACCTTCGCGGCTATCCAGGAGGCGGGGTAGCCCTGGCCAAGAAGACAGTGTGGCACGCGCTGGGAGCCCCGGTTCACTATTACGTGCGCGTTAACTTTAACGGCTTTGAGAGGATGGTTGATGCCATTGGTGGCCTGACTGTCGATGTCAAGGAGCCGATTCACGACGAGTCCTACCCGGACGGCAACTATGGCACCATTGTGGTGGACATTCCCGCTGGGACCCAACACATGGACGGCGCGACCGCCCTGCGGTATGCTCGGTCTCGGCACGGCAAGAGCGACTTTGATCGGATGGCGCGGCAGCAAGCAGTGATCCTGGCTGCTCGCGACAAGGTCCTGAGCCTGGACATCCCTCTCGCCCGCATCCCCAAGCTGATCGAGCTGGCGGGTGACTCTGTCCAGACCGACATGAACATCGACGAGATCCTGGCCCTGGCAGAGGTGGCCAAGAAGCTCGATCGCTCAAGGATCCGGCATGGCATCATCGAAGACTCGATGACCACCACCATCACCACGCCAGAGGGCTCGATGGTAGAGGTTGCGGACTGGGAAAAAGTCCGAAGACTGGTTGACGATTTGTTCCCGGTCACCCTTGCTGCGGCACAGCCCACGCCCAGCCTGGCCCAGGCTCAGCTCACCACCGAAGGAGCGCGCATCCAACTGCAAAACGGCACCCTCGTTGCCGATCTGGCCTGGAGAACGGCGGAACTCTTGCGCGAGAAGGGGTTCAACATAGTGGGCGCCACTAACGCGGACCGGTTTGATCATGCGCAGACCCTGATCATCGATCATGGCAGCAACCCCTATTCGGTCGAATCCCTGGCCCTTCTTCTCAATGTGGCACCAGAGAATGTCCAGCGTGAGCCGACTGGCCGATCGGACGTTGACCTTCGGGTCGTTCTGGGACGAGACTACGCCCAACGAGTTGGCCGACAGTAGGAGAGGAGGGTGTAGGGGCGCATGGCCATGCGCCCCTGCCAGAAGCAAGACAACAGCACTGAACTGGCTCCAATGGATAGCGCCTGTGGCGTGTGTGCCATTGATTCGCGGTGCGACCGACATCTGGCATCTTTATCCACACGCTATTCCATTGCCAACTTGACATCATCATAGCACCGTGCTATTATTTGCATTGTAGTAGGAGGATCGTTGATGAAGCACTGCGCGAGTGCTGTGGGCCAGGTGTGGGGGCCCGAGACGGCTTCAGATTCGGTTGCGTCAGTTGTTGTGTCTGGTTGCCACCATCGCGAAACATAGGTGAGTTGCCTCGTCTTTGTGTCGCGTCAACTGGTCAACTCGCCGTATCAGACTGGTCCTAGGGACTGGTCTTTTTTATTGCTTGCGCCCGCCTGCACGTTGCGGCAGTATCATATCCTTCGAGCGAAAGGCGAGGAACGTGCCACACTATGAGAACCAACTGGTCAGGCAGTTGCCCTATGGGCTGGCCGACCTGTTCTTTGAGCAGGCCGCAGCCAAAACCGAGCTTGAGAGGATACTTCAGGCGACCTTTCGCCAGTGGGGCTATGGCCGGATTATCCCCCCCACCTTCCAATACTACGAGACCCTGGCCACCGAGGCGAGTCCTGAGCTCAAGAAGGAGATGTATCGCTTCTTTGACCGTGAGGGGCATATCCTGGCGTTGCGTCCCGATATGACTGTACCGACCGCGCGTCTGGTGGGCACCAAGCTCTATGACCAGATCCTCCCCTTGCGCTTCTACTACGTGGGCAGTGTCTTTCGCTACGAGGAACCCCAGGCGGGGCGACGTCGCGAATTCACCCAGGCGGGTATCGAACTGATCGGCGCGGCAACGCCAGAGGCAGACGCCGAAGTGGTCGCCGTAGCCATCGCCGCATTGGAGGCCATGGACATAGGCCGATTTCAGATCAACCTGGGCCAGGTGGCCTTCCTGGCAGCGATACTAAGCGAGGCCAAGCTTTCCCACAGCGACCTGCGTCGCCTGGAGAGGGCCATCGAGCGAAGGAACGATGTCGAGCTGCAGAGAATGCTGGAAGAACTAGGGATTGCGGGTGATGCCGCCCGCGCCATACGGGCTATCCCGCGCTTATGTGGCGACCAGGGTGTTCTGCATGAAGCCCAGCGCCTGGCAACCAACAGGGCGGCGCGGCTGGCCCTCGAGCACCTGGGCAGAGTGTATGATCTCCTGTGCACAAAGGGCTTGGGTGGGCACATCACCCTCGACCTGGGCGAGGTGCGTGGCATGGGATACTATACGGGCATCACCTTCCACGGCTATGTGGCTGGGCTCGGTTCTTACATATGCGGCGGGGGCCGGTATGATGGCCTGATTGCTCACTTTGGTGCTGATCTGCCGGCCGTGGGCTTTGCTCTTGGCGTCGAGCGATCGATGCTCGTGACCCGACTCGACGTCGATTTCGCGCCCGACATAGTCATGCAGGGCTGCGAACACCAGACATGTGGGAGCTTGGTGGCCATGGCACGCTCTCGCGGATTGTGCGTGGAGGTAGATGTGCTGGGACGCCGTGGCGAAGAGCTTGTTGCTTATGCTCGCGCCCGAGGGGCGCGCCACTCCATCTTTTGTCGCGACGCATCCACCTACACCGTGGCCGACGCCCGCGGATCACGCAGGATGGGGCTGCCTGAGCTTCAGGAGGAGATTGCCTCATGGAACCGCTAACCGTTGCCCTGCCCAAGGGGCGAATGCAGGGCCGAGTTCTGGACTTGTTCCGCGCAGCGGGGTATCCTACAGACCAGAATGCCACCAGCAGTCGGAAGCTGATCTTTGAAGATGCCAGCGGCAGGCTGCGCTTCGTGCTGGCCAAGCCGGCCGATGTGCCGATTTACGTGGAGTATGGCGCCGCAGACCTCGGAGTGGTGGGCGAGGACGTGCTGCGCGAGAGTGACTGTGACCTTTACGAGCCGCTCATGCTAGGCCTGGCCCGCTGCCATCTGGCTCTTGCCGGTCCGCCCGAGATGCGCCATCGGAATCTGCGGCTGGAGACTGGCTTGCGGGTGGCCAGCAAGTACCCAAGACTGTCACGAGAGTATTTCCAGCGACAGGGCATTGCAGCCGAGATCATTCCCATGAGCGGCTCGGTCGAGTTGGCGCCCTTCCTTGGATTGGCCGACCTCCTGGTGGATCTGGTTGAGACGGGGCGCACACTGCGCGAGAATGGCCTGGTAGAGCTCGCGACGATCATGGAATCACAGGCCACCCTGGTTGTGAATCGGGCCAGCCACAAGCTACGATTGAAGACCATACAGGAACTCATCGGAAACCTGGCTACTGAGGTCGCTCGCCGTCGCGACGAGGAGCACGCCGAATGACCGAGCACTCTGTGGTCAGAATCGTGTATGGCGCGGAGGCGGCTCGTGACTCCCTGCTAAGACGGACGCCATTAGAGGAGTACGAGGCCCCGCCGGAGCTCCAGGCGAGTATCCAGCGCCTGTTTGGTCAGCGGCTCTCGCCCGATCAGGTGGTCAGCAGGATTCTGGCAGATGTCAGATCGAGGGGCGACGAATCCCTGCTCGCCTATTCGCGTCTGCTCGAAGGCAGTGAGCCAGAGTCGTTGCGCGTGCCAGAGGAACAGATCCGACTGGCCTGGGAACGCTCGCGGCCCACGCTCCGCCATGCCCTGGAACTCGCCGCAGGGCGGATCGAGGCCTTTCATCGGCGGCAGCCATGCGGCTCCTGGCTCGAGTGGCAGGCCGATGGCGGCGCGCTGGGCCAGGTAGTAAGGCCCTTGGAGCGCGTCGGCATCTACGCTCCCCACGGAAGGGCCCCTTATCCTTCCTCGCTGCTCATGGCGGCCATACCGGCGCGAGTAGCGGGCGTTCCCGAGGTAGTGGTGGCCACTCCCCAGCGCGATGGTGAACTGAACCAGACCATTCTGGCTGCCGCTTACGTGGCCGGTGTACACGAGGTGTACGCCATTGGCGGCGCCCAGGCCATAGCGGCGCTGGCCTATGGCACCGAGTCGGTGAGACGGGTGGACAAGATCCTTGGCCCAGGCAACATATTCGTGGTCCTAGCCAAGCGTCGCGTGTATGGGCAGGTGGGTATCGACCAGTTGCCCGGCCCCACAGAGACACTGCTGATAGCTGATGACAGCGCCGATCCCGCCTACCTAGCGGCGGACATGCTGGCTCAGGCCGAGCACGATCCCATGGCCTCAGCCTTGCTCATCACCATATCGCGTCAGCTCGCCCTCAAGGTGCGAGGGGAGATCGCATTGCAGCTTGAGGGGCTTGCGCGTAGGGAGACGATCCTATCCTCCCTGGCAGCGCGCGGCGGAATTGCTGTCGTCGGCGAGATAGAAGAAGCTCTCGCGTTGGCCAATGAGTACGCACCCGAGCACTTGTGCCTGCTCACCGAGCGCGCGTGGGACCTCGTGGGCCGCATCAAGAACGCCGGAGGCATCTTTGTCGGCGAATTGTCTTCCGAGGCGTTGGGAGACTATGTTGTGGGGCCCAGTCATATCATGCCCACAGGACGTACCGCGCGCTTCTCTTCGCCGGTCAACGTTTGGGACTTTTGTAAGATCACCAGCGTCTTTGGCCTGGGCCCCGATTCAGTGCGAGACATCACGCCCGCAGGAGTCACCATCGCTGAGGAGGAAGGGCTGACGGCTCACGCCCGGGCCATGCGCATGCGCCTGAATCAGTTGGAGGTGAGATGAGTCGATGGAGTCGCGACTCGACATCAGGGAGCTAGTGGGCGAGCGAGTTAGCGGACTGGGTGAGTATGCGCCAGAGCCGTTAGCCGAGATCGCGAAGCGATTGGACTTGCCCATTGGACAGCTCATCAAGCTCGACGCGAATGAGAACCCCTACGGTCCGACCCAAAGCGCGCTCGTCGCTATCGCTTGCTTTGTTGACTATCATCGCTACCCAGATGCCCTGAGCCGCCAACTTAGACAGGCTATCGGCGAGTATGTTGGGGTGGATCCGGCGTCCGTCCTGGTAGGAAATGGCTCCGACGAGATCATCGACCTGATACTGCGCCTCTTTCGCCCGGGACTCGACGGCGGCGGCGTGGCCCAGATGATCAACTGCCCGCCTACCTTTGGAATGTATCGGTTCTACGGCGTAGCCAACGACATGGATATCCTCGACTGTCCCCGCGATAGAGGTTTTCGCATCAACGTAGCCCAGATCGAGGCTCTCTGTCAGGCTGATCCTCGACCGCGCATTCTGTTCCTGGCCTCGCCCAACAACCCCGATGGCCAGCTTTTGGCCGACAGCGCATTGTTTCACCTCCTCGCCCTACCTCTGGTGGTGGTGTTGGATGAAGCCTATGCCGAGTTCTGCAACGTCTCCAAGGTCGCGCTGGTATCAGAGCTGGACAACTTGATCGTGTTGCGTACCTTCAGCAAATGGGCGGGGCTCGCTGGGTTGCGTGTCGGCTACGGAGTCTTTCCACAAGCCCTGATGGAGGCTTTGTGGCGGCTGAAGCCGCCATTCAACGTCAACGCTGCCGCCCAAGCAGCAGCCCTGGCGACGCTTGAAGACGTCGCTGAGGCTCGCAGGGCCGTTGCCAAGATCGTGGCAGAGCGACAGCGCCTGCTGGAGAAACTGCGAGGAATCTCCTTCCTTGAGGTGTACAATAGCTGCGCCAACTACGTCCTGTGCCGAGCACGGGGGCTCCCCCTTGAGGTCATCAGGGAGGCGATGGAGCGACGAGGCATCATCCTGCGCTACTTTGACAGTCCCGGCCTCGAGGACTGCGTGCGCATCTCGGTGGGCACGCCCATGCAAAGCGCGTCGCTCTTGATGGTTCTGCGAGATCTGGACAGTTGAGGAGGGAACAATGGCCGCCGAGCGCTCAGTTGAGATACCAAGGGAGACCGCCGAGACCCACATACGTTTGCGCCTGGTCCTGGATGGTTCAGGTGTGTGGGATATCGATACGGGTGTTCCCTTCCTCGATCACATGTTGAGCCACCTGGCAGTTCATGGGTTGTTTGACCTTGAACTGACCTGCAAGGGAGACACTGAGGTGGACGATCACCACTCGGTCGAGGATGTGGGGATCGTGTTTGGCCAGGCCTTTGCGCGGGCGTTGGGCGACAAGACGGGCATCACCCGCTATGGCAGCCAGATGATGCCCATGGACGAGACCCTGGTCCTAGTGGCGCTGGACGTCTCTGGGCGCTCCCTGCTGGTGTATGACGCCCAGCTACCCACGGCCAGGGTGGGCAGCTTTGACACCGAATTGGTTCCCGAGTTCCTGAGAGCATTCGCCCGCAGCGCTCGATTGACGCTCCATGTCAAACTGATCCACGGCAACAACACCCACCACGTCATAGAGGCCATCTTCAAGGGGCTGGGAAGGGCCCTTAGGCAGGCGGCAGCCCTCGACCCTCGCCGCTCGGGCGTCGCTTCCACCAAAGGGGTCCTCTAGGGTGTTGACCATCCTTGACTATGGTGTGGGCAACCTGCGCAGCGTATACATGGCCTTCCGAAGGCTGGGACTGGATGTGCAAATCACATCGGAGGCGAAGGCACTGCGGCGTGCAAGCGCGATCGTGCTTCCTGGCGTTGGTGCTTTTGGGGATGCCATCGGCAGCATTCGAGCTCTTGGGCTCGAAGATGCCATTGTCTCGGCCATAGGCGACGGGGTGCCCTTCCTCGGCATCTGCATGGGCTTGCAGCTTCTCTTCGAGGTGAGCGAAGAGATGGGAGAGCACCGCGGCCTGGGCATCCTGGCCGGGCGGGTGCGCCGATTCCCCCAAGGCCAGCGTGTGCCCCATATGGGCTGGAATGAGATACACCAGGTGCGTGCCATCCGTCTATGGGATGGTGTTCCCGACCGTAGTTATGCTTACTTTGTGCACTCCTACTACGCAGACCCTGAGGACGAGTCAGTGGTTGCCGGAAGCACCGACTATGGCCTCGATTATGCCTCTGCGGTGGCCCGGGGCAACGTGTACGCCATTCAGTTCCATCCGGAAAAGAGCCAGGATGTGGGCGAGAGCATCCTGCGAAACTTTGCCATTGCAGCAGGGTTGTTGGAGAAGCAGCCGTGATCGTCTACCCCGCAATCGACTTGCGAGGCGGGCGTTGCGTGCGCCTTCAGCGGGGCGACTTGAGGGCCGAGACAGTGTTTGCCCAGGACCCTGTCGTAGCCGCTCGTCGGTGGGCCATGGAGGGAGCCCAGTGGCTGCACGTGGTCAATCTCGACGGTGCCTTGGGCCAGTCGGGCGAGAGCAATCTGCACGCGTTGGAGCGCATATTGGCCGAGATCGACCTGCCGGTGCAATTCGGCGGGGGGCTGCGCACGCCCGCCGATGTCGGTCGCGTCCTCGACATGGGGGTGGCGCGTGCCATTCTGGGAACGGTCGCGGTGCAGTGCCCCCGGGTGGTGAAGGAAGCCTTGGCCCGGCATGGAGACGAGAGAGTCTGTATTGCTATCGACGCGCGGAGCGGCCATGTCGCGGTTCGCGGGTGGGCGGATACTTTGCTCGTGGAAGCCACTGAACTGGCCAGCCAAATGAGTGCGCTGGGGGTAACGCGGGTAGTGTACACCGACATCGAGCGCGACGGCATGCTTGTCGGCGTCAACGTTGAGGCAGTGGTGACGCTGGCTACGGTCTCTGGTTTGAGTGTCATCGCCTCGGGAGGTGTGGCCTCGCTGGAGGACATTCGCATGCTCAGAGAGCATGCCCAGGATGGTATCGAAGGGGTCATCATCGGCATGGCCCTGTATCGTGGGGCCATCCGACTGCCGGAGGCACTGAACATCGCACGAGGAGAGTGATATGCTGGCAAAGAGGGTCATACCATGTCTGGACTTTATGGACGGACGGGTGGTCAAGGGAGTGAACTTTTTGGAGTTGCGCGATGCAGGCGATCCTGTCGAGCACGCCGCTGTCTATAGCCAGGAGCGCGCTGACGAGTTGGTGTTCCTCGACATCACGGCCTCCCACGAGCAGCGCGACATTGTCATTGACATGGTGAGACGCGTCGCCGACGCCACAAACATCCCCTTCACTGTGGGTGGAGGCTTGCGCACGGTCGAGGACTTGCGCAATATCCTCCTGGCCGGCGCAGACAAGACATCCATCAATAGCGCGGCCGTTCGTACCCCAACCCTCATCGACGAGGGCTCCAAACGTTTTGGCTCGCAATGCATCGTTGTGGCCATCGACGCCAAGCGAGAACCGGAGGGCACATGGCAAGTGTACATCAACGGTGGGCGTATCCCAACCGGCCGGGAGGCCGTCGCATGGGCCCAGGAGGCGGAGGACCGTGGGGCGGGAGAGATCTTGCTGACCAGCATGGATAGAGATGGCACCAAGGACGGCTACGACATCGAGCTGACCCGCGCCGTGGCCGACGCAGTCTCAATACCGGTCATCGCCTCCGGAGGAGCCGGCAAACTGGAGGACTTTTTCCAGGTGCTGACGGAGGGGGGCGCGAGCGCGGCGCTGGCGGCCTCGCTGTTCCACTTTCGAGAGTTGAGTGTCGCCCAGGTGAAGCAATATCTGGCCCAGAACGGTCTCCCCGTGCGGCAATAGGTGGGTAGCAAGGATGGATTGTCAAGCAGATGTGGACAGCCTCCACTGGAATGACCGAGGCCTGATCCCGGCCATCGTGCAGGATGTGGACACGGGAGAGGTGTTGCTACTGGCCTACATGAACCGGGCGGCGTTGGAGTTGAGCCTGGAGCAGGGGGAGGTGTGGCTCTGGAGCCGCAGCCGTGATCGCTTGTGGCACAAAGGCGAGACATCGGGGAACACTCAGCGTATCTGTGAGATTCGGTTTGACTGCGACGACGATGCGCTGTTGGTGTTGGCCCGCCCGGCCGGGCCAGCCTGCCACACCGGCGCCAGGAGCTGTTTCTACCGAACGCTGGCCAAGGCCTAGAGACAAGTACCCCGTACGGGGCACAAGTACCCCACACGGGGCACAAGTACCCCATACGGGGCACAAGGAGACGAGGTGAGCGAAGCCATCGACACTTTGGTTGCCACGATTGAGGACCGCAAGATACATCCGCAGGAGCACTCGTATACCTGCAAGCTCCTGGCAGCCGGCGCTGCAGAGATCCTGAGGAAGGTCGGTGAGGAGGCAGCCGAGGTGGTCGTTGCCGGAGCCCTGGAGAGCAAAGAGCGCCTCGTGTACGAGACGGCCGACTTGTTCTATCACCTCTTGGTCATGCTTGCCGCGAAGGACCTCGCCTGGGCAGATGTCGAGGTAGAGCTCCGGCGTCGCTTCAAACCAGGACGGCACTTGCCACCCACGGCAGCAAAGTGAGAGCCGACCGATGACCCTGAGTCAACTCTCACCAGATACCATCGACGCCATACTGTTCGATCTGGACGGAACTCTCGTAGAGACCGACGACCATTGGTCGAGAGCCATCGCTGTGGGGCTGGCCCCTCTCAAGCGACTCTTTCCCCGGCTCGATGCAGACCTCTTGGGACGCAGACTGCTTGTGGGGATCGAAACTGGCGCAAACTACCTCCTCTCCGTTCTCGAACACCTGGGGTTGGACACTGGGTTCTTTGGCCTGGCTGACCGGCTCCGCCGCTCCAAGGGGCTGGCCACCCGCGACGACCATGCTCTCATTGAGGGAAGCGAGGCGTTGCTTGGGGCTCTGAGCGATAACTACAAGCTGGCCGTAGTGACCACCCGGGCACGTTCCGAGGCATGCGCCTTAATCAAGCGCGAGGGATTCGAGAGCTTCTTCGCGGTCGTGATCACGCGGGAGGACGTCCGGTTCATGAAGCCCCACCCGGAACCGGTGCGTAAGGCAGCAGCGTGTCTCGGCGTGGTGCCCGGGCGCTGCCTGATGGTGGGCGACACAGGCGCGGACATCCGTTCTGCCCGGCGAGCTGGTGCCTACGCGGTGGGACTGCTATCGGGCGTGGGAGCGCGTCCGGAGTTGGAACGCGCCGGAGCACACCTGATCTTGGGGCGTGCGTGTCAACTCCTGGACCATCTGCGAATCTCGTAGCCGATTTGCCAAACCAGGGACTGTGGATCGAACAAGATCTGGAGAACCCATCGGCCACCAACGGCCTGGCGTGTGCCATCGCCCGGTCACTTCAGCGCAGGGGAGAGACCTCTTCTGGGTGGGTGTCAACACGCCAAAGCTTGTCAGCACTCTCCAAGCGGTCCAGGTAAAGAATGCCGTCCAGATGGTCCAGTTCGTGCTGGAAGGCCTGGGCCAGCAAGTCGCTGGCCTGGTAGCGGACTGGCTTGCCACGCAGTTGCCTGCCTTTGATAGTCACACTGGTGGCACGCTTTACCAGGCCACGGAAGCCAGGGACTGAAAGGCACCCCTCTTCCATCTCTTCCTCGCCCATCTCTTCCTCGCCCATCTCTTCCTCGCCGCGCATGTGCACGATCTCGGGGTTCACCAACACATACCGCCTGGCGGGGGATATCTCTTGGCCATCCTCGTCGATCTCAGGAGGCATTTCCACGATAAACACGCGCTCCAACACGCCGATCTGCGGCGCGGCCAGGCCCAGACCGCCCGCAGCGTGCATCGAGTCGAACATGTCGCTTACCAGTTCGCGTAAGCCATCTCCAAAGCGGGTCACCCTTTTCGATTTCCGTCTCAATAGTGGGTTCTCTGCCGTCACTATTGGTCGCGCTGACATACGCACTCCAAGCGAAAGTGTTGAAAGGGAGATCAGGACCATGCGTCGCGGAACATTATAGGCTCGGCCGTGTGCTATGTCAAGATACTAGAGGCGATGACTCCTGTTTGAGAGCATCGAAAAAGCGGCTCCGCATCTGACTAGAGGCGAATCGGAGGTGTGCTGCGTGGATACTCCGGCTAGCACGGTGTAAACGAACACAAAAGCTGGATATGGACCCTGGTGTAGGGGCGATTCGCGAATCGCCCCTACTGGGTGACGACCACCTTCTCGGCGTTTTTCGATGCCCTCCTCTTTCGCGGTTGCGGTGCTGTCCACCTGGGGTATAATGCCCCGGCTGGGGTATGATGTGAGCCATCGCCAGGGAGGGGAGATGCCCCACAGGGTGTCGGTCATCGCCACAGTGCTGAACGAGGCGGAATCCATAGAGCTCCTGCTCGCTTCCTTGCTCAAGCAAACCCGCCGTCCGGACGAGGTTGTGATCGTCGATGGAGGCTCTGCCGACGACACTCTGACCAGGATCGAGCGGTTTGGCCGCGCCACCGATCTTCCGGTGAGGGCGCTCTCTCTGCCGGGATGCAACATCTCACAGGGACGTAACTTGGCCATCGCAGCCAGCAGCGGATCCCTCATCGCGGCCACCGACGCAGGTGTGCGTCTGGAGGATGACTGGCTGGAACACCTGCTGGCTCCTTTTGCGGGCGACGATGCTCCTGACGCAGTCGGCGGCTTCTTTGTGGCAGATCCACGCTCCACCTTTGAGCTGGCCCTGGGTGCTGCCACTTTGCCTGCGGTCGAGGAGGTCGATCCGGCCAGCTTCTATCCCTCGTCACGTTCCATCGCTTTCCGCCGCGAGGTCTGGCAGGCGGTTGGTGGCTACCCCGAGTGGCTGGACTACTGCGAGGACTTACTCTTTGACTTTGCCCTGCTCGATGCAGGCTACACCCTGGGTTTTGCGCCGCAAGCTCTGGCCCGCTTTCGCCCGCGACCCACACTGAGGGCCTTCTTCCAGCAGTACTATCGGTATGCTCGCGGTGACGGCAAAGCGGATTTCTGGGGATACCGCCACCTCATCAGGTATGCGACCTATCTTGTGCTGCTGCCCTCACTGCTCGTCCTTTCCGCCTGGCACAGTCCACTCTGGCTGGTGGCTTTGTCCGCCGGTGCAATCAGCATGATGTACATTCCGGTTCGCCGCCTATTTGCCCACCCCGTGATCTCGTCGATGCGAGAGCGCCTTGTCGCGCTCTGTTGGCTACCCATCATCAGCTGCACGGGGGATGTTGCCAAGATGCTTGGCTATCCGGTGGGCGTGTGGTGGCGCTGGCACCACGCACCCGATGGAGACTGGCCCAGGCGACACATCTAGTTCGGCGCAGACCAGCCGATTCATCGGGCAGCTATGCCCAACTGTGAGAGAAGGACTGCCGGTCAGAATGGCCCCTTGCCCTTGACAAGTGTGGGCAGTAGAATGAGGCTGGTCAGGCACGAAGCCCCTTGCGTCTCGGTCACACCCGGGGACGGCCAGCAGGTTGGCGAACAGGGGTGAGGAACTATCGAGGAGCCAGACAGTTGCGTCAAGCTGAGGTGCAATCGCGGTTCTTGGAGCGATTTGGTGCGCTCTACCCCCAGCTCACCTTTCGGGGGATGCGCAGCTTTCCGCACAGTGCCTACGGGCCATACGCGTTCGTGCTCCGCGTTGCCTTCGGACGATCTGGCGTAGAACTCGACATGCTCTGCGCGGCCCTCACGGATACCCACCCAAGCAACCTGAAGCGCTTCATCCAGCGCATCCAAGAGACTCAAGTTCCTCAGAGTGAGACTCATGCGATGCCAGTGTTGGTGGCTCCCCACTTCTCCAAAGAGGCACGCGACTCTTGCCGCCGGGCTGGCATTGGGTACTTTGATCTGGCCGGCAATGGCCACCTTGACGGCCCTAGTGTGTTCTTCGAGGTCTGCGGCCAGGCCAACACACACGTGCGCGAGAGACGCGTACGCACCCCCTTCGAGGGAAAGGCGGAGCGGATAGTGCGCACGTTGTTGCTCCAGCCCGAGGATCATTGGAACATGCGCGGCCTGGCCAAGTCATCGGGTGTCAGCCTGGGATTGACCAGCATGACTACCTCCGCTCTTGCCAGCATGGGAATGGTGGTCAAGAGCCGCGCGGGGCTGGACCTCTTCGCCCCCGTTGAGCTTCTTGGGGCATGGTCAGAAAGCTACGATCTGCGGCGCAGTCCTTTTCGTATCTACCGTTCGCCAGCCGAGGTGCCCGAGATCGAGACGCGACTGGCCGATCAGCGAGAAGCTCTCTCAGGACGCTGGGCGCTGACCTTGTGGTCCGGCGCACATCACGTCCTGGCGCTGGAGAATAGGTTGCCTCGCCTCGCACTCTACTTCTCAGGCAGACCGGAACAAGTGGCACAGGCGCTGGGTTTGAGCAAGCAGAAGGGCAAGACACCGGTGTTCGTCTTCCAGCCCTACGACGAGAGCCTTCTGTGGGGCGCCACAGAGACGAGAGATCATCTCTCTGTGGTGCATCCGCTTCAGCTATACCTGGATCTTTGCTCCGGTGATAAGGAGGAGCTGGAGCTGGCTGAGAGCGTGCGCTCTGGTCTCCTGCCCTGGTAGTCCCGTTTGGGGGCTTTGGACTCTCTGCGGCAGACCTCGACCACAAGCAGCTCCAGTGCCAAGCTCCCCTCAATGCGTCCCGTCTTGATGGCCTGGTCGATCCCAAGCATCCGACGCTGCATCCTCTCCAGTTCCTCTATGCTGAACCACCGCGCCTGTCGCAAGAGCTTCTCCAGTATGAATCGATGCGAGATGCGCAACTCGTGGCGGGTCGCGTCAGGGGTCAAGCCTTTCTCCTCCACCAGATCCTTGACCGAGAGGATGAGGCGGATCTGGCGGGTGATCATAGCCAAGAGATAGAGGTCGCTGGCACCGGTCGCCAGCAGTTCCTGCAACTCTAGCATGGCGCGCTCTCGATCGCGCAGCCCCAGAGCGTCAGCCAGAGAAAAGATGTTGGGATCATGTGTCGCATGCACCAGGGTCTTGACGTCATCACCGGTGATAGTGCCGGAGTAGTCTACCAGGGCGACGAGCTTTTCCATCTCCTGATCGAGCAGCCGCATGTCTTGACCCACGAAGGATATCAGCATCCTCACGGCGTCGGCCGTGATATCTGCCCCCTTTCTCCTGGTTTGGCGCCGAATCCAGTCCTGCAATGCCCCACTGCCTGGTCGCTTGAACTCGCGAACGTACGCCTCACTGCTGTCGATTGCCTGCTTCAGGATCGGATTGTGGGGGCTGAGCCTTTTCCTCTCCACAAAGACCAGCCGCGTGGATGGCGGAAGATCGGGCAGGTAGGCGGCCAACTTGTCAGCATACTCAAGCTCACTGGCAGAGGGCGAACGAGACCCATCCCTTTTCTTGGCGCGCGAAGACGCCCTCGGTTCAAGACTCTCAAGAAGACCCTCCACAATGACCAGGCGTCTGTCGGTCAAGAAGGGAACCGCGTTGCAAGCGCCAACCAGCTCGCCCAGACCGACTTTGCTTCCGTCGAGGACCACTATGTTGAGATCGCCCATTCCATCGCTAATGATCTGGGCCTTGAGCTTGGCCACTGCCTGCGAGCATCTGAACTCTTCGTCACCATGAAACACATAATACATGCTTCTATGCCTCGCTGTCGCGCCTGACAGATACACGATGGACGACAAGAGGACCATTGACCTCGCGGCGAATTGTCTCTACGTGGACTCCTTCGAGACTGCCGGTAGTGGTCACATATCGCTGTAGTACCAGTCCGAGTGGACGGGCCACAAAGCAAGCTGCCATCGTCACCGCCACAAGGGTCACCAATCGCCTCAGCATCGACCTCCCAGAACTCCTGCCCACGACGTAGGAGGCGCCACCGGTCAAGAGAGCAACGACGGCCAGATTGGTGCCACAGTGAGGGTGTATTGCCAAATGGGATTCGTTGGCCAGGAGTCGATCCAGTGCTTCGCCAACTGCCCCCCGCAGCGTTTGGCTGTCAACCGCGCCATACAGTGAGAACCCATTCCAATCGCTGTGGCCCACCATGCTCAACGAAGGATTCGACCGCCCCAGCACATGCATGGTGGCATGTTCCAGAGCGTGGTTCTGCCTGATGCGGGTGATCAGTGGCGATTTCAGCAAGCGCACAGCCATGAGAACCAGCCTTCCACGCCGGGGGAACCGTGACTGGGAACGTGAGCCTACGTCTGCCAGCTTGATCTACCTGGCGGTGACCAGGGCCCGCCCAAGTCTTTTGCATCGTGAGTATACCACACAATGGAAGACAGCGGGAGGTCGGGGCGATTGCTTGCCACGACTGAACCGTGGTATAGTGCGTCTGCCGAGGGACAGACGGTCATGAGGAAGAAAGCCAAGATCATCATCAGCGACTTGCACTTGGGTGCTGGGGGATCCGACCAGGGCAACCTTCTGGAGGATTTTCACAGTGACGATGCCTTCGCCCAATTCCTCAGCCAGCTTGCCGCTGAGAGTCAGCAGCAAGGGATCGAATTGGAGCTCATTGTTGCCGGCGATATGTTCGAGTTTCTACAGGTGCCGGCCCTCACGCCCGAGGAGTTCGACCCGGCGGCCACGTACCCTATCGAGCTCTATGACTCCTCGGCCGAAATGGACTCGTCGCGCAAGATGCAGCTCATCATTGCCGGACACCCACCTCTATTTGCGGCGCTCCGCGAGTTCATCCGGGCTTCTTTCCCGCGTCGTAGGCTGACCATCATCAAGGGCAACCACGACGTGAACCTCCACTGGCCCGAAGTCCAGGAGAGGATACGCGCAGCCCTCGACGCGACCAGGGACAGAGCACACTGCCTTGCCTTTGAGGAAAGACGGGTCAGTGGCGAGGGCCTCTATGTGGAGCATGGTCACCAATACTGCGAGCGCGTCAACAGGTTCCCTGACTTTGAAGAGCCCCACGACCCAGATTCGCCCGAGCAAATCTATCTGCCTTTGGGCTCTCGGTTCGTGTTCACCTTGCTAAACGAGCTTGAGCGACAGCTGTATTGGGTGGATGGCGTCAAGCCCCTGACGGCCCTGGTTTGGTACGCCTTTGCTCTAGATCCCGGGCTGGCTGTACGTGCGCTCTGGACGCTTCTTCGGCGGGCACCGGCCCTGGTGTGGGAAGGCTTTCCCCTCAGACTAGCGGACGAACCTGACCTCGAGACGCTCGAGGTCGTGCTGGCGAGCTTGGCCCATCTCAGACATGATTTGAAGGATGGCCAGGTGTTGCAGTCCCTGAAGAGAAACGCGCGGTGGCGCGCGGCTTTCTATGAGCGGCTGGACGCGGTGCTGAGCTACTATGGAACGCGTCGGCCACGAGAGCTGCGAGAGCAACCCAGGGTGCCTGTCCGCGCGACTCTGGCCAAGGGATGGGCCGAGGAACGCGCCCAGCATCTGGCGTTGGCCAAGGTGGCCAGGCACAAGCGCCTCCAGGAAAGAGCCCAAGTTATCGTCTTTGGACACACTCACACAGCCGGAATCGAGGAGCTCGAGGGTGGCGCGGTCTACCTCAATTCAGGGACGTGGACCTGGGTGCGAGACTTTTCGGGCGATGATCACTCCTCATGGCAGCGTTTGCTCAAGCATCCTGAACGGTTTACCTCGGAGCGACGACTGAGCTACGTGCGCGTTGACTACATGGAGGACGGCACACCCGTGGGGCACCTCAAGGAGTTTCGCCTTCCTGAAGAGCGCCGGCCGACTGCCCGCGTCTCCCATCGTCCCAGGCCGCTTTGGAAAAGGTTCTGCAATTGGGTCGGTCGTTAGGGAGGCCGCGCTTGCGCGCCCGTGCCTGGCACTTTCCTATTGCGCCATCCGCCCTCGCCAGCATCAACAACACTGTGCCAATAGCCCAACAGTGCGGTGCACGCGCCACCACCTGAGGCGCTATCCGTTTGTCTCGACTCGATAACGGTCGTGCAACCTGGAACGACGTCCGACGCGTCTCTACCCCACCCGTTCCCAGATGGGGACAATGCGGTCTGCACCCTCGGGGCCCAGAACCACCGGGGTGATGCCCGCAATCTCGCACAGGTAGGTCAGCGACCGGACGCGATCTCCCACGGTGCCCAAGACGTGGTTGCAGGGAAAGAGCGCCAGGAACTCGTCGAAGGAGCAACGTAGCCTGGCGTGCACGTGCGGCCACGTGGGATTGGTCTGTTCGTTGATCGCCCTGCGCTCCTCGGCGGGCAGTTCCACGCTCTCGCCTCTCAGTATGGCCATGAAGGGCTTGTCATCCCACAGGCCGAGACGGGCAAAGGTCATCTGCCCTGGTGCCGCGTCGAATTCCACAGAGGCGCCACCTGCCCTAAAGTAGAACTCGAGCGCAGGATGGAAAGTGATCTTCTGAAAGTTCTCTGCAGGGCAAAAGCTCTGGTTGGCATACCAGGAGGCGTGGTTGCCCGAGTTGCACCAGTCCCAAAGATCGCGCTCTGGCAAATACAGACGGACATCCATAAAGAGGGACGGCAGGCCGCCGGTGATATACTTGAGCAATTGCATGGTGACCCCAGCAAAGGCGTCTGCCTCGGTGGCGCAGACTGTGGGCTCTTTTGGGCCATTCCAGTCGTAGGGGTCGTTGAGGAGCATCTCGGGCACGTCGCCCAGACAAACGTGCTCGGTCAGCTCCCTCTGACCTTTGAGACCGCAGAAGTCAAAGCCTTTGTCCTGGTTCACCATCCTCATGGCCAGATAGAGCCTGATCTGGGTCTTGAGGGTCTCCGGAGTGAGCATCTTGCCGTCGTACAGCAACCGATCGCCCAGCAGATCCTGAAACCATCGCAGACCCTTTTCCACTTCCCCTTCGTCTACCTCATTCTCCATAACCTTGACCAGCCACAACTGGTCAACCTGGCGTGCGGTGCAACCGAAGGCCTTGATCGTGGGCACCAAATGGAAGTAGCCAGTTTCCATGCCCATGGAGTGGCCTCCGTAGAGACCGTAGACTTCATTGCGCATCGTGGCGATGGCCTCGGCTGCCCGTAGCCAATCGAATACCCGCTGCTGGGTCTCGCGATCGTCTACGGCCCCCACGACGCGGTGGGTGCGCACACCTGCCTGGCGCAAGGCACCATCGGTCGCCAACAGCCCGACATTCCCCGGATACTGACCATTGTTGTTGGACAGGCTGAGAATGGGCAGGTCTCTGCCCAGGCTATTCACGAAGGGCCAGGCGAAGAAGGGAAAGTTCCAGACATTGTAGCACATCACTATGATCCGGCACCCGGCACGCCTGAGTTCTTCGCCCACCTTTTGCGCCAGACGCACCGAGGTGATGATCTCAGAGCCTGTGACTACTTCCGGCGCCGTGCCATCTGCGTTCTTCAGGCCAGAGCGGATGATCTCGGCCCATCGGTTCACGACGGCCACGTTCTCCGGGTTGTTCTGTCGCCAGACATGAGGTCGCTCGTCATTCAACATGGCTATGCCGATTGGTGTTGTGCGCATCTTACCTCTCCTTTCTCCCCAGAAGGTCAGCATCCGACAGACCCACCTTTGCACCCGTTGATTCTATCGCCGGACCGTGCGATTGTCAACAGAGCTGAGTGCTTGAGCCGAGAATCGTCGACAAAGAGTGCCCAAGCCGAGTGGCATCCGGCGCCGGCCCACCTCGCTGCTTTGACAACCCGTGGGTCCGACTCTAGAATCGCGATGTGCGCAGAATGCCGCAAACTGGGGTGCACATGCCAAGGCTGGATCGACTGGGAATCACAGTGAGTCTGGTTACACTGGGGCTTGCGCTATCGCTGCTGATTCCTCTGCCCTCCCGAGAATACGGGCTCATCGTCCTGGGGTCAGAGCTCACGCTGCGCTTCTCCGGCCACGCCCAGTTGGCAGCGATCTTGACTCCCCTGGTTTGGGCCGGTGTGGACGCGATCATGCGCAGCCATCCCCTGGTCCATGATCGCCGTCTCGCCTACACCGTGACCTTTTGGGTAGTGCCCAGCTTGGTCATCCTGGCGAGCGTAATCCTGCTGCAGGACCTGCGATGGTGGGGCCACCAGATCATGCTCATCGGTTTCACTGGTCTCACATTGTCTGTCTTGATCGTATCCCAGTATCGTAGCATCGACTCATCCGAAGGATGCTACAGCGAGGCTCGTCTGATTCTGAACGCCATGGTTTACGTCACCTCGCTGGTGCTCTTTACGGCCCTCTATGGATCCCGTGTGCGGAGCGTCGTCTCTGCCACCGGCGTGCTGATTGCAGGTAGCATGTTCGGCCTGGAGTTGCTGCGCAACACGCAGGGCCCCATCGGTCGCACGTGGCTGTATGCCATCCTGACGGGCATTCTGATGGGCGAGCTCACCTGGGCCCTGAACTACTGCAGCATCGATGGGCGCGTGGGGGGCGCACTCCTGTTGCTGGCATTCTACACACTCACTGGCCTGGTGCAGCAACACCTGTGGGGATCGCTCAGCCGCCGGGTGATCATCGAGTTCGGGGCCGTATGCGCGCTGGGCCTGGCAGTGTTGGTCGCGTTCTCCAAGTGATTCGGCTCGTAGGGTCAACAGCCTGGGCCTGGTTGTTCTCGAATACCCCAAGGCCAGAACAGATCCCTGGCTCACTGGCTCTGGTTTCTCCCCAGGGAATGCGCACGCCTCACCCCTCGTTCTCTTCCTGGCGCAGGCGGCAGCGGCCCCTTGTGTTTGCCCTGTGAGATAACCTTCCCCCCATCTGAACCCTTGACCCGAAGCGCGCTCCAGTCTCGGTCCTTGCTCACTGTGGTGAGCTCGATGGCATCCTGAGTCCTCAGGCATGGCCGTAGCCTGGTGTTCGCGGCTCGCCGATGGCTCAAAGGCAGCCCTGCCATGCATCTCGCTCTTGACAATAGAACATTTGTTCTGTATAATAGGAGCACAGGTGAGCTATGGCACAGAACGAGAGCCGAACAGAGCAACTGGCACAAACTATCACTGCTATCGAAAAACGCTGGGGATCCCGGGCCATACACAAGGCCAGGCAGCCCCGGTTGGAAGTCGTCCCTCTCACCCTGTCCACTGGTTTCCAAAAAGTGGATCAAGCTCTTGGCATAGGGGGTCTCCCCCAGGGAAGAATCATCGAATTGATCGGTTCTGGTACGGCTGGTCAGGTCACTCTGGCTGCCAAGACGTTGTGCCAGGCCCAACGGGCAGGACAACAGGTGGTCTATGTGGATGTGGATCACGCGGTCGATTTGGATTCCTTGGATCGCTGCGGTGTGTCCCTCGATTCGCTGGTCGTCTTGCGCCCGTTCAGCTTTGTTCACGCGCTGGAAATGACCCGAGATCTCTTGAAAGAAGGAGGTGTTGGCGTCATAGTGCTCGACCGGGTGCACAACCCACGCCTCCTCGCTGAAAATGGCGCCTTTCGCCAGTTCGACAGGGCACTACGCGAATGGACTCCCATCCTGAGCCGTTCCCTTTGCTCCCTCATCGTTCTCACCGAGACGCCCTCCCTCAGCCTATATCCTAGAGGCTCGCCCCTACCCCACTTTGCCAGTGTGCGTCTCTTCCTCGAGTGGCAAAGTTGGCTGTACCGTGGACACTGGCTATCAGGCTTCAGTTCCAGAGTCACCGTCGCAAAGAACAAAACGGGGCCACCCAGACAGTCTGTGCTGATCAACATCATCATCACCAACCACGTCAGAGGCGAATAAAGATGCATAGAGTGGCCTACGTCTGGATCCCTCACTTTGTCGCAGAAATAGAGCGTCAGCGACTTGGTACACAAACACGGTCGCTGCTCGTCTGCGATGGAACAAGAGTGTTAGGCACATGCGCTCAGGCAAGTGCGCTGGATGTGCGCGAAGGAGATTCTCTACATCAGGCTCTTACCCGATGTCCAGATGCCCACGTGATTCAGGGAAACCGCTCCCTATACCAGGAGGTCTGGGAGCAGATCTTGGAAGCTCTGGGACAGCACAGTCCCCTGGTGGAAGAAGAAACCTGGGGCATGGCATATCTGGACGCCGGTGGGACAAGCGCACTCTACGGCAGTGAGACGAGCTGGTGCCAGGCGGTGCGACAAGAGGTGCAGCAAAGCGCCCGGATGCAAGCCCAACTCGGAGTGGCGGGCAGCAAGTTCACTGCCCAGGTGGCCGCCAAATCATGCACAAGTAGCTCGGGCTATCAGATAGTAAGCCAGGATGATCGCTCTTACCTCTCGTCGTTACCTGTAGACTGGCTGCCTCTACCTGTCGAGACGCATCGCAGGCTCCATCTTCTGGGCATTCGCACGATCGGCCGTTTTGCCAGCCTGCCTGCACCGGCGATCGCTGAGCAATTTGGGACACAGAATCTACAGGCTCATCGATGGGCCAGAGGGAAAGACAACCGCCCTCTGGTGGGACATAGCCCCAGGATATGGGAAGCTCATCTTGAATTCGACGTTCCAGAGACTCGCCGAGAGCCGTTGTTGGCGGCCCTGGTCGCCGCAAGCAGACAGGTCCTGGACGATCTGAAGCGCGGTCTATTGGCCGTCCAGCGCATTTGTATGAGGGTCAGGCTCTTCGGAGGTGAAACACTGGAGCGTTCCACCTGGATAGGAAACATGCTTGGTCCTCGAAAGCTCCGGACGGTGCTGAAGAGCTTCCTAGACAGCCTGAAGGGCGATGACCTGGGGATAGTCGAGATATGGATCAGACTCACTGGTCTGAAAGCATGGGAGGGGAGACAATTGAGCCTGTTCGCCCAGCAGAAAAGTCACCTCCGTCTGGAGGAGACGCTTCGGAAACTGGCTCAGAAACATTCGCCAGGGTGTGTGGCCCGAGTCTGCACAGCAGATCCAGATGCCCTCCTCGTGGGAAACCAGTATAGGCTTGCAGGGTATGGGCAATGACTCCATTTTGGTCCCCTGGGCAGCGTGTTGAGGTACAGGCGAAGGAAGAAAAACCATCCTCCTTCCCCTGGGAATCGCGCTCTCATCGCATCCATGAGACAAGTTCGCATTGGCGCATTCATGCAGACTGGTGGTCCCAAGAAGAGGTCTGGCGCGACTACTGGGAGGTCGCCACGGACACGAAGCTGTTATGTGTGTTGTACCACGACCTCCCGAATGGGGAATGGTACCTAGAGAGGATCTATGAGTGAGCGAGTACGTAGAACTCCATTGTCACAGTTGCTTCTCACTGCTAGATGGCGCATCGACGCCTGAGGCGCTTCTGGACCGAGCTCTGGAGTTGCAGATGCCCTCTCTAGCATTGACAGATCACGACGGGTTGTACGGCATAGTCCGGTTCGCGACGGCCGCCAGAGAGCGTGGCCTCAAACCTATCTGTGGGGCCGAGGTCACCTTGGAAGATGGTCATCATCTGTTGCTTCTCGCAGAGAACAGAGAAGGCTATGGCAACCTGTGTTGGCTGATCAGTCGCGCTCGCCTGAACGCGAGCAAAGGGAACGCTAGACTACGCCCCAGATGGCTGCAGGCACGGACAACGGGCCTCATCGCCCTGACCGGCTGCCGCAATGGTTGGGTGGCCAGTTCGCTCCTGGCCGGGCAAAGGGACCAGGCCTTCGCCGCGCTCCAACAGTTGCAGCAACTGTTCGGCGCCGGCCATCTGTATGTGGAACTCCAGCGGCACTTCCATCCAGCGGACGATGCGCTTGTCGCCGACCTGGCCGAGCTGGCGAATCGCGTGGGGCTGCCCATCGTGGCCACCAACAACGTTCACTACGCCACTCGCAAGGGACACCGTCTCCACGACGTGTTGTTGGCCATCGGCCACAACGTCTCGCTCTGGGACGCGCGAAAGTGGCTTCGCCCCAACTCCGAATACTTTGTCAAGTCGCCGTCCGAGATGGAGACCCTTTTCTCTGATTATCCAGAGGCTCTGGAAAACACCCTGAGGATCAGCGAGAGATGCGGCCTGGAGCTTGACTTCAGAGACGAGGCCCTTCCTCCCCTCCCCCACGAGTCACGACAGACATCCGATTCCCATCTTGGTGCATTGTGCTATGGCTCAATGCCAAAGCTCTATCCCAGTGGGTCCGAGGCGGCGCGACGCCAACTGGCACATGAGCTCCAGGTCATCCGACAGACAAAGCTGGCCGGGTATTTCCTCCTGGTGTGGGACATTGTCCGGTTCGCGCGAGAGAGAGGGATCGAGGTACGAGGGAGGGGCTCTGCGGCCAATTCCATCGTTGCCTACCTGTTGGGCATCACCAACGTGGACCCTCTGGCCCACAATCTGCTCTTCGAGCGGTTCCTGAGTGCTGAAGCCAGGGTGATGCCCGATATCGACCTCGACTTTTGCTCTCAGCGCCGGGAAGAAGTGATCCAGTATCTCTATGAGAAGTATGGCGAATCGCACGTTGCCATGGTCTGCAACTATGTTACCTATCGGAAGCGCAGTGCCGTACGAGACGTTGGCAAGGCGTTGGCCCTGCCTCCCAACACGATCGAGCAGCTCTCGAAGGGTCTGAGAGGCGTAGGTGGACGCGGAATCGAAGAGGCGGCGGGAGAGCTGCTTGCCTCCCCCGAAGGAATGTCCGGGCGCACCTGGGCGCAGTTTCTCACCTTGTGCAGGGAGATTCAGGGAATACCGCGTCATCTAAGCATACACGTCGGCGGGCTGTGCATCACCCGTGTCCCCCTGGACGAGCTGGTCCCTTTGGAGAACGCCACCATGCCCGGGCGCGTGGTCATTCAGTGGGACAAGGACAGTGTGGAAGATGCCGGCCTGATCAAGATCGACATCTTGTCTCTGCGAACGCTTTCCCTCCTGGACGAGTGTGTAGGAAAGATCCAATGCACTCGAGGCCACACAGTGGATCTGGATGCCCTTCCTTTGGATGACCCCGCAGTGTATGCGGCGCTCCAGCGCGCGGACACGATTGGTGCCTTTCAGGTCGAAAGCAGGGCCCAGCAACAGGCTCTGGTCAAGATGAAGCCCAGATGCTTCGCCGACATCATCGTGGAGGTGGCCCTGATCCGCCCGGGTCCGTTGCAGGGGAACATGGTTCACCCATTCTTTCAGAGGCGCATGGGATTGGAGCCAGTGCACTACTTTCACCCGTCGCTGAAGCCGATTCTGGAA
The DNA here is from genome assembly GCA_035529675.1 of Anaerolineae bacterium. Taxonomy (GTDB): domain Bacteria; phylum Chloroflexota; class Anaerolineae; order UBA1429; family UBA1429; genus DATKWG01. The sequence goes on along the minus strand of DATKWG010000059.1, from coordinate 194 downwards.
GAGACCTTGGGCGTGATCGTGTTCCAGGAGCAGGTGATTCGGGTCGCTATGGTCATGGGGCAGTTCACTGCCGGGGAAGCCGACCTCCTGCGCCGAGCTATGTCCCGTCATCGATCGAGTGAGGAGATGGCCGCCTTTCGCCAGCGGTTCGTGGCCGGGGCTCTGGCTCAAGGTGTGGCCGAAGAAATCGCCGA
>DATKWG010000058.1:0-7258 GCA_035529675.1 Anaerolineae bacterium | reverse complement strand
TCAAATCAATCCCCGGGAGAGTACCGCCTGGCCGTGGGCATGTACTACTGGCAGACCCTGGAGCGCTTGCGGGCCCTTGCCCAAGACGGAACACGACTCCCCGACGACTACATCTTGCTGTCTCAGCCCGTCATCGTCAAGAGCTGAGACATCCCAGGCGTGTATCCCTGAACCAGCGCCAAGGCCAGGGGCGCATCGGGTCTTGCAGGAGAGCAGATACCAATCCGAAGGCGGCAGGCAGTGACACGCCAAGCCCAGATGGCCCAGCATACACCTCAAGAGTGGATCACCCTTCTCCTGGCGGGCCTCATCTTGCTCGGTGGCCTGCTATGCTACTCCTATCGCATCGACAAATGGCTGGCCTACGACGACGAGGGCGGCTACCTCTACGCTGCCTGGCGCATCTCATTGGGAGAGCTTCCCTATCGCGACTTTTTGACGCCCCAACTGCCGGTGTTCCTCTATCCTGGCGCACTGGTGCTAAAGGGGACGGGCTATTCCGTGGTGGCTGCCCGCCTGTCCTCCGCCTTCTACACGATCGCGGCTGCCTGGCTGCTCTTCTTGACCTTACGCCGTGTGTGGGGCCCTCGCCCGGCGCTCATTGGCTTGGTCCTGGTCATCGCCCAACGCGACGTCTTCTGGGCCGGACGATTCTTCCGTGCAGAAGCCCCGATGCTCTTCTGGTCGGGCCTCGGAACCTACCTGTTCGTACGTGGATATCCCTCTCGGCACCGCAGAACGCTCGCGTTCTCGGGTGTGGCCTTTGGCCTGTCCACCATGTCCAAGCTGTTCGGTGCGCTGTCCGTGGCTGGAATCGGTCTGTTCCTCCTTGTAGAAGCCGTTCGTGAGAGGAAGTGGCGAGAGGTGATCTCTGCAGGTCTGGTCGTTGGAGTCACCTTCGTTGCCACCGTGGTCGCGATCGGTGGGCTGTTCTGGGCAGTAGCTCCCAATTTCCTGCAAGCTGTCCTGGGGCATCACTTGCGGCAGGGCAGTGGCATGCCCTTCCGACTGGTGTTGCTGAAAGGACTCGTGCTCTATCGCGACTACGCAATCGCTCAACCACTCTACCTGGTGGCGGCGCTGGCTGGCGTCTTGGTCAGCTTCCGCCGCCGCGAACGGATCGGCACCATACTCGCATATCATCTCTCAACTGCTCTCAGTTTCCTGCTGATGACCCGCGAGTTGCAGGCGCGCCACTTTACCTACCTTGTTCCCAGCCTGGCCGGGCTGGCTGCGCTGGCCTTTGACTGGACATGGGACCTCGTCGCAGGTCACAACGCCACGCGGCAACGGCGGGCCTTGGCCAGCGTCTCGATCGGCGCCGCACTCTGCCTCGTCCTCTGGCCTCACTACACACGCAATGCCTCGATCGTACGCTTGGAGGAGCACACCACTGAGGGCTGGATAGCCTACATCCAAGCCCATACTGCGCCCGGCGATATGGTCATGTCCGACTATCCGGGTTTGAACTTCTTCGCGCGCCGGCGCACCACCCCCATCGTCGCTGGCATCTCACGCGGCGCAGCGCTGAGCGGGCAGATAATGGGCAGCGATCTGATCCGCGAGATCGAAGACTATGACGTCCAGATGGTGCTCCTCAACGTGGCCCAGGGCAGCCATCAGTTCGTCAACCTGCGAGACTACCCTGCCTTCAAACAGTACGTCCAGACTCACTTTCATCTCTCTGGACGGCGGAAATACAACTACCGTCTGCTCGAGGTATACTCTCGCCAAGACCTATGGGAGGGCGACCGCACATCGGTCAACTTTGGCAACGCTGCCAAGCTCACTGGAGTTCGCTGGCTGGCGAACCAGGTGGCGCCAGGCGAAAGCCTCCAGGTAGACCTGCGCTGGCAAGCGCTGGCGACCATGTCTGAGGACTACCTGGGTACTCTCACCCTGGCGGACGAGCATGGGCATCTCTGGGGACTGGGCAGCAAGCTAATGGCGGATGTGGACAAGGACATCTACTGGGACGAGGAGGGTTTAGAGCGAGCCGTCTTGATCCCTACTTCTCGGTGGCCTCTCGGCGAGGCTACCATTCAGACCTTTGAGCTACCTGTGGACCTGGCCACGCCGCCCGGCGAGTACTCTGTGCGATTTCGCGCGCATCCCGAGGGCGCCTGGAATAGCCTGCCCGTCATCGACGTGGCCGGCGCTGCCTCCGGCTATGACCTTGAACTGGGCCAGGCGCAAGTCCTCCGCGCCCAGACGCCGCCAGATCCCTCCCTGCTGTCGATGGACCATCGCCTGGACCTCATCCTGGCGCCCGGTCTCCTGCTTGTTGGCCATTCATCGCCCCCCCCGGAGGCCCGGCCGGGCGACGGGCTGGCCCTGTCTATGGTCTGGCAGGCGCTCGGAGAAGCCGACCGATCCTTCCAGCTCCAGCTCACCCTGCGGGAGGATGAGCAGACCTGGCGCAAAGTGGTCACCAGCCCGGTACGTTCGGACTTTCCGCCAACTCAGTGGCTGGATGGCGAAGTGCTGCGGGGTCAATACGATCTCATAGTGGACGCTGAGACCCCCGCCGGAGAGTACGAGCTTTGGGCCGAGCTGCTCGACGAGGGCGGGAAGCCTGTAGGCCCACCATACCTGATGGGCGAGATCAATGTGGCCGGACGCGAACGTCTGTTTGAGGCGCCCCACTTCGAGCACGAGGTGGGCGCTCAATTGGGAGACGCTGCGACCTTGCTTGGCTGCGACCTGCCCCGAAGAGTGGTGAAACCGGGCGAGGCCATACCACCTGTGCTATACTGGAGAGCCGATCAGAGGATGTCGGTGGCCTATACCGTGTTCGTGCACCTCATCGACCAGGAGCAACGCCTCTGGGCTCAACAAGACAACCAGCCGGTGCAGGGCACCCATCCCACCACCGGCTGGCTGCCCGGCGAAGTCATAGTCGATGAATACGTCCTGCGCGTCCCGGAAGACGTCCCGGACGGGACCTACTGGATCGAGGTGGGGCTTTACCATGCTGCCACTGGCCAACGCCTCCCCGGCATAGACGCCCACGGCAACAAGCTGGATAGCGACCGCATTCTCCTGGGCGAGGTGGTGGTCAGCACAAGGTAGGAGAGGATCACACCACGGGACAGAAGGTGTAGGGGCGGGGTGACCCCGCGCCTACAAAAAGCCAATAGCTGGACTACAGCCCATATCACAGCACCGCCGTTGCGGCGGCAAACGCACGTTGTCCGAACTCTGCAACAGTCTCGGAAAAAGGGGGAATCACCGCTTTGGAGATAGAGCGGGCCGAAGTGATCATGCCGGGCGGCATCCCCTTGACCCTGGAGGCCGAACGCCACCTTGAGATCACGCCGGAGACCTGGGTGCTGAGCGTCGCCTGCGGCACCGGAGAGATCGAGTGCTACCTTGCCCGGAAGTACCGATGCAAGGTCCTGGGAGTGGATGCCAGCAAGGACTATGTTGCCAGGGCTCAGGAGAAGGCGCGAGCGCGGGGACTGGCTCACCTCGCTCAGTTCTCGGTCGGCGATGGGAACGCCCTTCAGGCGGGTGCGGGGACGTTCGACCTGGTCTACTGCAGTGGCGCCTTCTCCGACTACCTCGGGAATGGTCTGGCCGAATTCTACCGCGTTCTCAAGCCCGGCGGAAGAGCGGTGGTCATCGACATCATCTTCCGCAGCGAACGGGTCCCCCCTCACGTGGAGGAATACTGGTCTGTGGGAGCCATGAGGGTGACGACATTGGCCGGCAGATGCCGCAGTTCTGCGGGCCACGGCTTCGAGACTGTGTTCGCCCAAGGCTATCACCAGCCCTCATGGTGGGAGGCGTACTACGAGGACAGGGAGCCGACTCCAGGCTGGCGGGCAGAGAGAGCCAGGTACAGGGTCCACAAGGACTGTGTCGGGGTGGGTCTTTGGGTCATGGAAAAGCATTAGGGAGGAAAGAGCATGCACGCAACCAACCTTCGCAAGCTCACGCCAGTGTCGCTCAAGCGGGTGACTATTAGAGACCGGTTCTGGGCACCGCGCCAGGACGTGAATCGGACGGTCACTCTCCCCGTCGAGTACGAGCAGTGCAAGAAGACGGGCCGCATCGATGCCTGGAAGCTCGACTGGAAGCCCGGGCAGCCGAACCCTCCACACATCTTTTGGGATTCGGACGCGGCCAAGTGGATCGAGGCGGTGGGGTATAGTCTGGCCACCCACCCCGATCAGGAGCTAGAAGAGCTTGCCGACTCCGTCATCGACCTGATCGCCGACGCACAGCAGGAGGATGGATACCTCAACATCCATTTCACAGTCGTTGAGCCCCAGAATCGGCTGCGAAACTTGCGCGACATGCACGAGCTCTACTGCGCCGGCCACCTCATCGAGGCAGCCGTCTCATACTACGAGGGTACCGGCAAGCGCAAGCTGCTCGATGTCATGGGTCGCTATGCCGACTACATCGACTCGGTCCTTGGGCCCGAGGAGGGCAAGAAACAAGGCTATCCGGGGCATGAGGAGATCGAGCTGGCCCTGGTAAAGCTCTACAAGGCGACCGGTGAGGAGCGCTACCTCAAGCTGGCCAAGTTCTTTGTCGATGAGCGCGGGCGCAGGCCACACTACTTCGACCTGGAGGCTAGAGAGCGAGGAGAGGACCCGGCCGCATACCGAGGCGGCATCTACGACTACAATCAGAGCCACCTGCCAGTGCGAGAGCAGACCACGGCTGAGGGACACGCCGTGAGAGCGATGTATCTCTACAGCGGCATGGCCGACGTGGCAGCAGAGACCGACGACGAGACTCTCCTGGCGGCTTGTGAGCAATTGTGGAACAACGTCACCCAACGTCGCTTGTACATCACCGGCGGGATAGGTTCCTCGGCACGTGGCGAGCGTTTCACCTACGACTATGATCTTCCCAACGAGACCGCCTATGCCGAGACCTGCGCTGCCATCGGGCTGGTTTTCTGGGCACACCGGATGCTCCAGTTCGACGGCAACAGTACCTATGCTAACATCATAGAGTGGGCCCTATACAACGGCGTATTGAGCGGCATCTCCCTCGACGGCCGGCGCTTCTTCTACGTCAACCCGCTCGAGGTGGACATTGAGGCACACCGACACCGCGCCGAAGCCTTCGGCCGGCCACGATTCTCCCCCTCACGACAGGAATGGTTCGGTACTGCCTGTTGCCCGCCCAACATCGCGCGCCTGCTCGCCTCTCTCGGCGAGTACATCTACTCCCAGGCCGAGAAGGAAGTCTATGTCCATCTGTACGTGGGGGGCAGCACAGAACTGAGCATCGACGGACACGCGGTGGCGTTGCAAGTGGAGACCGACTACCCCTGGGGTGAGACGGTCACCATCGCAGTGCATCCAGACCAAGCGACTGGCTTCTCTCTGGCTCTTCGCATTCCGGCATGGTGCCGCGCGGCCGAGGTGAAAGTGAATGGTGAGCAGGTGGGAATCGAGCCCCTTATGGACAAGGGCTACGCCAAGATCAAGCGGCTTTGGCAGCCAGGCGACGAGGTGGCATTGAGATTGCCCATGGATGTGGTGCGCGTCGAAGCCCATCCGGCAGTGCGGGCAGACTGCGGCCTGATCGCCCTCCACCGAGGGCCACTGATCTACTGCCTGGAGGAGGCCGACAACGGTGGCAATCTCAGGGACATCTCCCTACCAGATGACGCCGAGCTACGGGCCACCTTCGACGAGAGCCTTCTCGGTGGCATCACCGTGATCCATGCCGAGGGAAAGCGAAGAGCCCTATCAGGGTGGAAAGACCGCCTCTACCAGCCCCTCACTTCCGCAACCAGAAACATCTCGCTCAGGGCCATCCCCTACTACGCGTGGAGCAATCGTACCCCTGGCGACATGCTGGTATGGATCAGACGGCGGTAAGCTGCCCGTAGCCTTGCGGCATGTCTCAGAGGGAGCGCGAGGATCTCGCAGCGACAGAAAGGGCTGCCGGGACGGTGGCATGGCATCCCGCGCTTTTGTTTCTGAAGCCGGTGTGGCGTATAATGGCCTCAGCACGAGCCCTGGCATGGAGCCATCGGCGGAGATGACTCTGCAAGGGAAAGGAGACTAGAGTTAGATGCCTGAACAGAGGGTTTTTCATGCTCCTGGCGTGAACATTCAGGACCTGGGTCAGCAGCTCTCCCAATGGTTTGAAAGGGAGGGCTTCGAGGCCCAATCCTTGGAGGGTCCTGGTGGCGGCCTGGTGGTGCAGGCCCGCAAGACAGAGGGCTGGCGGGCCCTGGTGGGAATGGACGCTGCTCTCAACGTGACCATGACCGTTCAAGGCGAGAACCTCCTGGTGGAAACGGCCGCCGCCAAATGGGCGGACAAGGCCTTGGTGGGAGGTTTGGGCGCACTCCTGTTCTGGCCGGCAATGATCCCCGCAGCCTACGGCGCGTGGAAGCAGAAGCAGCTCCCGGACGAGGTCCTTCGACTCATCGGCCAGTACGTTGCGACCGGGGGCACGTCGCCTTTCGCTGCCGCGCCGGCCGCTGCAACCCCGTCACCGTCCAAGCCCGTTGGGCCCAGCGAGGGGATTGCCTGTCCAGAGTGTGGAGCCATGGTACGGGAGGGAGCCAAGTTCTGCGATAGCTGCGGGGCCAGTCTCCGGGTGACCTGTCCCCAGTGCGGCGCTGAGCTGCGCCCTCAGGCCAAGTTCTGCGATACCTGTGGAGCAGAGGTATCGCCATCATCCGAGGCCTGAACGAGGCCACCAACAGGTGGCCGGCGCCCCACCCCACGAAGCCGCAATGGTGAGTCGGCCGTTGCGCCGCGGCCTCGCGGCGTTGCTGGCCATGGTTATGCGAGGTGAGGCCGGAGCATCTATGTCCAGTTGCTGGGTCTCACTGCCAGAGGAGCTGCCCGTCCCATAGGGCGACAACAGAGGAATAAGAACCTGGGGCCGCTTCTTGGGTTCGCCCTGGGCGGCCAACGGTGTCAGCGCTCCGATAGGCCCCGTTGAAGGGAGGTGCCGTGAGCAACACGTTGAAGGCGGGCGTGATCGGGTTGGGGATCCTGGGTAGCCAGCACGCTCAGTTTCTGCACCGCCACCCAAGGGTAGAGTTGCTTGCCGTGGCCGACATTCGATCGGACGCAGCTCGTCGGGTTGGGCGCGAGCTGGGGGCCCAGCCCTATACAGATTATCGCGAGATGCTGCGCGACCATGCCCTGGACCTGGTGACAGTGGCCACGCCCGACAACCTGCACCGCGAGCCAACGGTGGCCGCGCTGGAAGCCGGCGTACCCAACATCATGCAAGAAAAGCCCCTGGCCACCACCTGGGAGGACGC
>DATKWG010000057.1:0-2858 GCA_035529675.1 Anaerolineae bacterium | reverse complement strand
GCCCAATCTCGTTCGCGCAGTGCCACCCGAGAGGGCCGTTTCCACTCACCCCACCATCGTTGCGGCAGCGGCCAAGCTGGTCGTCGAGGCTGGCGGCAGCCCTGTTATCGTCGAGTCGCCGGGTGGGCCCTACACTCCGGGGCTCTTGAGGGCCAGCTACCGCAAGACTGGAATGACCTGGGCCGCAGAGATGGGCGGCGCGGAGCTCAACTACAACGTGGACACCGTTCAGGTTCCCCATCCCGAGGGTACCATGTTGCACAGGCTGGATCTGGTTCATCCAGCGATCGAGGCAGACGCGGTCATCAACCTGGCCAAGCTCAAGACCCACAACCTCACTGTCCTGACTTTGGCAGTCAAGAATCTGTTTGGTCTGGTGCCCGGGACGCTCAAGATGGGCTATCACGCCAAGTTGCAGCAGGCAGACCGATTCGCTCGAGGGTTGGTGGACATCCTCACCTATGTGAAGCCTGCGCTGAACCTGGTGGACGCCGTGGTGGCCATGGAGGGCGACGGCCCATCTGGAGGCGATCCACGACAGGTGGGAGCCATCATCGCTGGCGCAGATGCGCTCGCCGTGGATATCGTCTGTGCGGCGTTGGTTGGCTACGATCCCCTCAGCGTTCTCACCACGAAGGCGGCGGCGGAGCTTGGATTGACCAGCGGTCGATTGGAGGACATCTCCCTCCTTGGGGATGAACTGGAGACGCTTCGCGTTGCAGACTTTCGGAGGGGCACCGCCTTTCCTTTTGACCCTGGCCTCCTGCCGCGCTGGCTGCGGGGGCCCGCGTTGGGGAGTGACGCAGCCCGAGGCCCAGAAGACGGCAGCGCCAAGAGAAAGGGATGGCTGCCAGCCGTGGCAAGCGGCTGGGTCTGGCGCCAGTTGGTTGTCGTCCCCCACGCTGGAGAGAGGTGCACAGGGTGCGGCTACTGCGCCAAACATTGCCCCGTGGATGCCATCCAGGTGGTGGACGGAAAGGCAAGGATGGACTCCCGCAAGTGTATTCGCTGCTACTGCTGCCACGAGCTCTGCCCGGAGGAGGCGGTGGAGCTGCGCAGACCATTGCTTGGCCGCCTGGTCCTGGGCAGTTAGGTCGCGAGGCCCAAGTGGGTGTGCTGGGCCTTCTCGTTGGCCAACTGGATGAGAAGGCGGTCAGCCTGGTTAAAGCCCGTGGCGGACAGCCTCTGGTCCGTGGGCTGGTGTTTTTCAGAGGGGAGGCCTAGGGACTGGGCGTGATGAGAATCTTGCCAACTCCTGAGGCCTTGAGCGCAAGCTGCATGGCATGGTCCAGTTCTTGCAGGGGCAGGATATGGGTCACTGGGGTGGACAGATCGACCTTACCGGCGGCGGCGATAGCGATGGCCGCGGAGAAATCCTCCTCCCGGTAGACGCGGGTGGGCCTGATGGTGATCTCGGCGTAGGTGAGCGCGACCAGATCAAGGGTCGGCGGGGTCTTGGGCATGCCCACCTGAAGTATCTGCCCACCGATGCGAACGATCTGACGCACATCGTTGATGGTGGCCTGTACGCCGGCCGTCTCGAACGCCACTGGCACCCCAATCCCCTGGGTGGCGTCCTTTACTACCTGGACTATGCTCTGCTCGCTGGCGTCAACGACATCGAAGCCCAGCTCCCTGGCGATGGAGAGACGCTTTGGGGCGACCTCTGATAGAAAGACGCGTCGAGCGCCAGCCAGGCGCGCCACCTGAGCGGTCATAATGCCGATCGGGCCAGCTCCAAGCACTGCGGTCACGTCGCCCACCCTGAGGTTCGAGGCCCGCACCGCGTGGCAGGCCACGGCCAAAGGCTCGATCAGAGCCGCTTCTGCTAACGGCAGGGAAGGAGGCAACGGGCGAACGGTGTGCAGCGGGACCAGCGCGTATTCAGCAAAGCCTCCGTCGCGGTCGATGCCCAGCAAGCCCAGCTTCTGGCAGAGGTGGGGTATGCCGTTCGTGCAGGGGTAGCAGGCGCCACAACTCAGCAGCGGGTTGATCACGATGGGCGTTCCTGCGGGGAAAGCGTCACCATCGGCCCGGACGATCGTTCCCACGAATTCGTGACACATGATCAATGGCGGCTTTGCGCGTGGATGTCTGCCCACGTACATGGAGAGGTCGGTGCCGCAGATGCCGGCATAGGCGACTTTGACCAGAGCCTCGCCTGAGCAGACCTGTGGTCGCTCCACCTCACGGAACTCGACGCGCTCCGGTGCCACCCACACGCTCGCTTTCATCAGGCCTCCCATGGGGACGCTCCTCATCAGGATGATGTGACTCATGGTCGGGGTACGGTGGTCGATTCCCGGGCCTAGTCTATCACAGCACATGGGAGACGGCAAGCGGCCCTGCGGGTGAGGGTACTAGATAAGTGTGCGCCTGCTCACATGGTTGTCACCCTGAGCGCAAGTGCCCCGAACTTCAGGGGTACAAGCGAAGGGTCTCAACCGCACAAAACAGGGATTCTTCCCGTTCGCTGCGCTCTGGCTCACCTCTGACAATGGTCGCTTTTCCACACCCACCCGCGGGTCGCATTTGACACCGAGATCAATCGAGGTACGATGGTCATGATCAGTGGAGCGCACCCCTGCTTGTTGGCACCGCGCATCGGGTCAATGCCGTCACTCACGGCTCGGGTCGGGCACAGGTAGGCCTTTGAGTACCCTTCGCCGCCGGCGTGCGACTGCCGAACACCCCGTGCCGTCTGACGGCCTGCGCTGGAAGAGGAGTGAGAATGACGAATATGATCCCTCTAACGCACACGGATCCTGCGGTGAGGTCTGTCAAGGTGCTCATCCTGGCTGCTGCGCAGGGGCCTCGCGCGGGAGTGGAGTACCCTCGCGCTCTGCAGGAGCTGGGTG
>DATKWG010000056.1:0-3119 GCA_035529675.1 Anaerolineae bacterium | reverse complement strand
CACGTAGCCCTCCGTGGCGATAGCTCGAGCCGTCGGGGCGTAGGAGCGCGGATCTACGCGACCGCCAGGGTACAGAATCAGCCCCGTGCCTGGCTCCTGGTTCGTTGGGCTGAAGACGAGCCAGCGATCCATCGTCACCTGAATCTCAGAGCTGGATTCCAGAGCCGCCAGCGCCTCGGGCATTGGTGATGGGGTAGTCTCTGCCCAAAGCACGAAACCGCCCAGAGCCAGGACCGGCAGGAGCAGTAGCAGCCAGAGCCATTTCATACGCTTGCGCATAGTGACCTCCCCAAATCACGCCCCTTGTGGACGGCCCTGGTGGCCAAAACCACACCTGGCTGTTGATCAGGCCGGTGTGTTGTACCTACGATGGTAGTCATCTGGCGTCCCCCATGCTTCTACCCGGTCGTACCGCGACTCGCGGGCGTGCAAGTGTACCCAGATTGTCGCGCCGCCCAATCGTCGCTGATTCTCAAAGATCACTCTATCGCCATGACGGATGGCCTCGAGGACCAGCGGCAGCTCGCGCTGAAGGATGTCGAATCGCCACCCCGCGGAGCCGAACACGGGGCCGCCGCTGACGTGACAGTGCACGTGCAGTTCCGGGCCGCGGTTCTCTGCCTGCCATTCGGCGAGCACTTCATCTCGCATGAGGCGCGTGTACCACCCTGAGATCTGCTTGCGATCGTAATCCGCGCCGATGGTGAGGAACAGGTCTCCTGTCCGGTCGGAGTGGGTGAGCGTGTACCTTCGCGGGATGACGGGACCCTCCGGCGCCGTTTGCCCCACGAAGCTGACGTGTAGTTTCTCCGGGTTCAGGCGGGCCATGCTATCACCCTTGCGAGCAAGAATCCAGACGCGCAGCGCATATCCTGGCCGCTCGAGTTTATCGTTGCTGTGTAGATGGGCGCGGCGCTGCTTCTCCGTCTCGCTCTGGCAGATCAGGATCTGGATGGACGACCAGCCGCCGCCACGAGTGCAGGATTACGATCGCCGCGATCAGGGCACCCAGCAGGCCGAGTGATGGCGATCCCAGTTGCTGCAGCATTAAGCCCGCCATCGCGGGGGCGACCACTCGTGCCAGGCTGTCCAGCGATGCTGAAAGGCCGAGGGCTCCCCCTACCTCCTCGGGGTAGACCGCCTTGGTGATGGCGCTGTTGGTCACGGTGTTCAGAACCCCACCTGCCAACGGCAATGGCGTGATCACCAGCAGCAGCAGGGCCAGGTTGGGCACAAAGGCCCAGGCGAATAGCGTCGCCGCCAGCAGCACAGCCCCGCCCAGGATGAGGCGGGCATCGCTGAACAGGTTGGTCAGCCTTCCGATGGCTACACCTTGCACCAGCACGACGATGATTCCTACGTAGGTCAGGACATAGCTGGTAGTCTGATCGCTCACGCGCAGCTGGTACTGGGCCCAGAGAGCGAAGTTTGCCGTGAAAAGCGTGAAGGCCAGCATATACAGGAGCCGGATCCGGAGCAGCGTGCCGAAGCGCGGCCTCGATATGCACTCCCAGAGACAGCGAGCCGTGAAGGCCGCCCGCGGACTCCGGGCCAGGCGGGCGCGTTCCTCAGGCGCGAGGGACTCCGGCAGCCATAGGATCACCGCCACCAGGTTCAGGGCTGCCAGCGCCGCAGCAGCGAAAGCGGGCACGGCGTAGCGCGGGAGCCCAAAGGCTGCGAACGCTGATGTGGCGTAGCTCCAGTTGGCTAGCGTGCCTCCAATGGCCGGTCCGACGATGAATCCCAGTCCAAAGGCTGCTCCGATCATGCCTAGTCCCTTGGCCCGGTTCTTCTCATCGGTGATGTCGGTCACGTAGGCACGGGCCAGCGAGACGTCGCCGCCGAAGAGGCCGTCCAGGATGCGGCTGAGGAATAGCATGGCCACGGTGGCGGCAGCAAGGGTGATCCTCCCCGAGGCCAGTGTGACCACAAACCGACCCAGCGGCTCCACCAGGCCCAGCAGCAGGAAGCTGAGCAGGGTCCCGGAGATGCTCAAGATGAGCAGGGGTCGTCGGCCGAACTTGTCGGAGAGGCGGCCGACGACAGGCGTTACGATCAACTGGGCCAAAGCGTTGGACGCGATGAGTATCCCCACCAGGAAGGCGCTAGCGCCCAGGGCGGAGGCGTAGAAGGGCAGCAATGGGAGGAAAAGGCTGTAGCCAAGAAGGTCAATGAAGACGAACAGGAAAACTAGAACCAGGCGATTCCTGAACATAGCACTTCCTCTTACGAAATCTAGATGCCCAGACGCGTACTCAATCGGCATGCGGCCCTGGCGGCGCTTCCGGACTCAGCATCCCAGGCTGGGAAGTGGCTGCCCCTGCGCGTGTCGATGGTGCCTGCCCAGCCCAGGAGCGCTCGTCGATCCCATTACCGCCTCCAAGGGCCGGACACCTCTCTTAGGCTGCGTCCCCCTGCCATCGATGTCCCAGCCAGAGACGCCTCCAGTCGCCGCCGCTGGTCTGCAGCGCGATGAGCGAATAGAGGCTGCAGATGAACGCCCCCAGGACCATGATGAGAAAGACCCAGACAGCTGACCTGACAACCGACTTCTCGCGGTACACTACCCAGACCGAGAAGAGGGTGAACATGGTGTACACGTCCACCAGGGACACGATACCCCACGGCATGGCGAGTAGTTGCGCGCCCTCTCCTGAAAAATCGCCCGCTGTGAAGCCATAGAGAAGAGTACTTACCATAACCAGGGCTCCCAGCAGAGCGATAGCCTTCGCGATTCTCATAGTGTGCTATCTCCTTCCCATCAAGACCTGCCCTGCAAGGAATCTCCGCAGGCACACGGTCGTTTTCAGCCCCGTGATCCATGGCTCAAGTGTATCAGAAACTCCACGATCGCTGCGACCCACAGCCGCCTCTGGGACTCTCAGCTTACAGTCGCCGGGTTGGGCTGTGTTTGCGGCTATTCGTTCTATTGAACTCGCGTGCCGCAAGAGAACCGGGACATCGCTTCACTCACACCATCGAATCGAACAGAGTCCAGCTTTGTCTTACAGAGCCAGAATGGCGCCGAAGACGATCTCCACGGCCAAGCTGATGAAGTTCGACCGCTCGAGCGATTTGTCGAGGATCATCCCCACGATCCTCGTCGCCCCGATGACCAG
>DATKWG010000055.1:0-7658 GCA_035529675.1 Anaerolineae bacterium | reverse complement strand
GTGCACCCCCTAGTGAAGGGGCGCGTGTCGCCGCACAGATGTCAGAATGGCTCTGGAGGCCACTTCCTGTGCCCCGTATGGGGTACTTGGGCCCCGTATGGGGTACTTGGGCTGGCCATAGCTGAAGGTGCTGCGCTTGGCTGTTGAGGAGCTGTCGATGCCGTCGCGCAGCACCACAAGGGATGCGGGGACTGACCTCCGCCTCTGTTCGATCGAGGTGGGGAGTCTCTGTTGCCGGATGCTGCCGAGGGGCGAGGGGATCGAAAAACGTTAGCGTCCTGCTCAAGCCTGGCATACTGTCAAGTGCACAAAGCAGAGATCCCTCCTCTTCGTTACGCCGCGATTCACCAGCCACAATGCCCCACTCTCCGGTACACTCGTTATCGCTCTCTAGACCTCACCCAGGGAAGCCGCCGCGCCTCTCGCTCGCCCTTTGGTGGCCACGATTCGCCCATTCCCCCATCTGCCTTGGCGCGTGGCTCGTATTTCCCCTGCCAATTCCTGGTGCGCATGGCGAACCCAATCTCTGCCCAGCACGGCGCTCCTCCGCGCAGTTTTTGACACACCGCCCCGCTTTATGTTATGTTCTCCTTGAGAATGAGGGACGTTGGCTTCTGTTCGGTCACGTCCGTGGGAATGGATGCTCTCATGCGCAGTAACGCAAAGTGCCGCCTCAGGTTGCTCATATGGCCGCTGGTCGTGGTCGCTGTCGTGGCCATCCTGGTCTTCACCCCTGCTGGGACGTGGGCCAAGGGCGGTCTGGCCAGCCTTTGGCGCGGGCTCGGCAACCTGCCCGGAATCGCCTGGGCTCGTCAGAGCATGGAAACGGCCTCGCCTGGAGAAGACGCACCCGCCCCTGCCGCAGGTTCTGAGGGCATCAACGCACTTCTCGAGGCGGGACGTGCCCTGCAGGAGCAGGGGGCTCATGAGGAAGCCCTACGCCGCTACCGCGAGGCTCTCGTTGAGGACGAGGAATATGCGCCCACTCATGTGGCCTTGGCTGGCGTGTATCTGCAAGTCGGGCGCGAGGATGACGCGGTGCGAGAGCTGGAGCGTGCCGCCGAATTGGCCCCCGACAGCAACTTTGTGCACCGACAACTGGGCCAGCTCTACCTGAAGCGTGACGACTTTGAGGCTGGGGTGGCTTCCCTGAGGCGGGCCAAGGAAGCGGATCCCCAGGATCGAGAGACCCGTCGCTGGCTGGGCGCAGCCTACCTGTTTCGCTCCTATGCCGATGCCGAGAATGCTGTGAAGGAACTGGAAACGGCCGCCGAGTTGGATCCCGAGGATGCCGCTCTCCACTCCCGCCTGGCCATGGCCTACGTGCGCCGCGATGAAGCGCTAGACAAGGAACGGGCCATCACAGCCCTCGAGAGATCCCTGCAACTGGATCCATCACAGACCGAGGCATACTACTATCTGGGACGACTCTATCTCGACACTGACCAACGGGAGGCGGGGATCAAGGCCTGGCGCTACTATGTGGCCACGAGCGATGACCTGGAGACGGTGGAACAGGTGCGCAAGTGGTTGCGTGCCCAGGAGGAGGGCGAGGCGCCTCGGTTGGATTACGGCCGATGATGGTCGCAAATGTACTGGGATTGGCCGAGCTATGTTCGCAGAGTCGGTGGCAGGGGTCGCTGTGCCAGACACACCATCTTCGGCCAACATGGCACGGCCAGACGTCCTTGTGGCAATATCTCGCCTTGGGAGGATGCAATGCGTCGTTGGTGGAGACGTAACCGCCACTGGGTAGCCCGCATGGGCATCGTTCTCGCCGTCCTTGCCGTGGCAGCCGCCAGCGCCACGGTGATGCGGGCGGTACTTGGTCTGGCTGGCTTCGCCTTCAGCGTCGGCTCCATGGCCGTTCTGATGATGATCCAGGTGGTATTCTATTTCGGCTTTGTGATGTACTACCTGGGCGGGGTCAAGAGCATCAAGGTCATGCCCGGCAGCGCGGCCGAGGTGACTTTCGACGACTACTGGGGGCAACCGGAACTGCTCGCGGTGGCCCGTCAGTGGGTGGAACTGCTGAGCCATCCGCAAAGCCTGCGGCGCATGGGGGGAGAACCGGTCACCGGTGTGCTATTGGCCGGCCCGCCTGGCTCTGGCAAGACCTACCTTGCCAAGGCTCTGGCTGGCGAGGCCTCGGTGCCCTTTCTGGGGCTGGATGGGTCTCGTCTCATCTCTATGTGGCTCGGTGTCGGGTCCATCAAGGTGATGCGTCTCTATTCCACAGCCCGTCGCTACGCAAAGCGCTATGGTGCTTGCCTGGTGTTCGTCGATGAGCTGGATGCCATCGGCTCCACCCGGGGCGGCGTGACCGGGGGGCAGACGCAGACCGGCATGTTCGGTGGCATGCCCATGTTCGGGGGCGGATCGGGTGTGCTCAACACCCTTCTCACCCAACTGGACGGCATCAATCAGCAGCGGGGGTGGTTCAAGACCCGCTGGTACGGGCTGCTCGGTCGCAAGCTGCCCCAGCCCGACTATTGGGTCATGACCATCGGCGCGACCAACCGTCCCGACGTGCTCGACCCCGCGCTCACCCGTGCTGGCCGCCTGGACGTCAAGATCCGCGTGGACCCCACCGACAGGCAAGGGCGTATCGAGGTAATCGAAGGCTACATCTCGCGGGTCAAGTGCCTGGAGGAGATCGACGTGGAGGCGTTCGCCTCGAATACCATCGGCCTCACCCCAGCCGACTTGATGACCATCATCGTGCGCCGCGCTCCGGCGCTGGCTCTCATGCAAGGACGCGAGGGCATCACCAACGCCGACCTTGACTCCGCCGTGGCGGAGCAGTCCATGGGCCTTCGCCAGCCCATCGCGACCATCCTGCAGGAAGACAAGCGAGCGCTGGCCTACCACGAGGCGGGACATGCAGTGGCTGCCTGGGCGCTTACCGATGACAGGATCACCCGGGCATCGGTCATCCGCTACAGTGGCGGCCCCACAGGTGGGGCTAGTCTGGGACATGTGCGTCACGTGCCAGATAAGGAGCGAGTGGGGGCCAAGTCAACGGATATCGCCAAAAAGATCTGCATCTCTCTGGCCAGCCGCGCCTCCGAGCTAGAGTTTCTGGGGCAGCCGCACATGGGGGGCACGAGCGACATGATGGCCATTCGAGGCATGTTGCTCAGCCTGGCAGAGAACGGCGTCTTTTCGTCCCTGGGCTATGACACAAGGCCGAGCCCTGAGCTGGTGAAGGAGATGGACGCCTACTACTACCGACACCTCATGGACTATACCCGGGCTACGCTGCGCAAGCACGCCCAAAAAGTACACGCCCTGGCGAAGCAGTTGGTGGACAAAGAGGAACTCGATGCCGGGGAGGTGACGGCCATCCTGGGACCTCGCCCGCAGGAGCCAGAGGCTACGACTCAGTAGGCTCGGTGTGCACCACCACCTGCTCCACATCCGCCAGTCTCGCCCAGAGCTCACGTTCGAGTTGGGCACCAGTACGGTGGGCCTCGGCGAGCGTCATGTCGCCGGGCAGATAGCAGTGCAAGGAGATAGTGAGCCCGCTCGCACTCCGGTGCACCTGGATCTGATGATTGGCCCCGGGGCCCAGCCTATCCATGATCACCTGTTCCGCGGCCTCCACAGTGTCGCCGTCGGCTTGGCTAGATGCTAACTCGCGAGCCAACTCGCCGCGAGGTTCGATGTGGGTAGTCACCTCGGCCACTTGCGGGATCTCGGCGCGGGCTCGGTCTTCCAACGACGAGGCCAGGTCGTGGGCGCCGCGCAGGGAGAGCATGCCGTCTGCCTCCAGGTGGAGCTCGAGATAATAGGCCCCGTGGAGTTCATAGGCCCAGATATTGTGCACACCGACGCCGAGACCATCAGCCAACCTTCGGAGCTTGAGAGTGATCTCCTGCTGGGTCAGTTCCTTTGGGATAGAGGTAGCCGGCTCGACATGGATAACCACGTCTCGCACCGTGGGTGCCTGCCCGCGCAGCCGACGTTCCACCTCGTGGGCTATGGCATGAGACTGGTCGGTGGTCATGGTCGGCTCGACGCGTATGTGCAGGTCGGCCATCACGGCCGTCTCGTGGCCATGGGTGCGCAGTCGGTGACAGGAAATCACCCCTGGCACCGACATGACAATTCGCTCCAGTTCGTCAGCAGCCACGGCGACTTCATCCATGAGAGTTGAGCTGGCCTGGCGGATGATGTCAATCCCGATCTTGGCGATGAAAGCGGCCACCACTAACGCCATGATGGGGTCAGCAAGGGGATAACCAAGCCGCACCACGATCAAGCCAGCCATCACCGAGATCGAGACGAATACGTCGGCACGCGTGTGCATGGCATCGGCGATAAGCACGTCGCTGTGGAGCTGCCGTCCCTTGCCCAGCTCGTACCGCACGACGACCAGGTGAATGCAGATGCTGACTGCCAACGCCCCGAAACTCCAGACGTTCACCTCGCCGCTGATAAGCGACGGGTCGCGCAGGCGCTGGATTGCGCTGCCGATCAGTTCCCAGGTGGTCAGAAAAAGCATCATGGCGATCACCAGCGAGGTGAGAGTCTCAGCTTTGCGATGCCCGTAAGGATGTCTAGAATCGGCGGGCTGAGCGGCTATCCCGATGCCGATCAAGCCAACCACGTTGGAGGCCGAGTCAAAGACCGAGTCGTAGCCGTCGGCAATGAGGCTCAGCGAGCCCGTCCAGTAACCGGCGACCAACTTGGCCAGCGTCGCGATCAGGTTGAGCCACAGAGTCACCCAGAGGACGGTGCGTATCCCCTGAAAGGGGTCCACATTGGAGGTGGGTCCGGCGAACGCCACGATCTTCTCCTATCCCCCCGAAACCCAGTCGGGGCAAGCGCACGATAGAACGCCGCCATGAAACATCACCCGCGGCAGAGCCCCACACCGCCTGCCTCAACCACGTTCCCCATGCGAGGCCCTTGCCAGCCTCTGGGCCAGGGCCTGCTCCTCTTCAAGGGTGGCGATCTCCTGGTCGAGCAGCGCCCTGCGGACGCGGTCCAGAATCTCGCCATATATGGGGCCTGGCGGCAGGTGCAACGACTTGAGATAGTTGCCGTCGATGCGCGGCGACACCCGCGACAGCTCTTGCTCGTACAGGTCCAGGCGCTCTCGCACCAGCCCGGAGTCGGTCAGCACCGACAGCACAAACCGCGCCTCACGCGAGTAGGGGTACAGCAGACGCTGGATGGTGCTGCGGAGCATGGCATCGGTCTTGAGCAGGTTCAGCGATTCGCGAAGGCTGGCCACCTGGTAGAGCAGTCTGGCGTCGGCCTGGGATATGTGCAGGTGCTCCACAAAAGATTCCAGCTCGTCCCGGCTGGTGGAGCTGGTGAGCAGGGCCAGGTAGCAGAGGCACAACGCCGGTGCAGAGGTCTCCTCCACGTCGTCGGCAGGGGGCGAATCGCGCCTTTCTGCCGGCCAGGCGTGGAAGCGCTGCCGCAAGCGAACAAAGAGCTCCGACATCTCGCTGGAATAGCGAAGGTGGGGATCCACCTGTGAGAGTGCCCCCCTCCGATCCAGTCGCTCCAGGATGTGCTCGGGCTCGACCTCGCTCAGCAAGAAATACAACTCGTGTCGCAGCCTTTCTCCAGTGACGTGGTTCAAGAGCTCCAGCGCCTCGTCGATCAGCTCGTCGGTGCGCGGCTCGATGACGAACCCCAGCCGTTGCTCAAACCGCACTGCACGCAGGATGCGCGTGGGATCCTCGACAAAGCTCAAGTTGTGCAAGACCCGGATGCAACCCTCTCGCAGATCCCTTTCGCCCCCGTAGTAGTCCAGCAGTTCCCCGAAGCGGTCCCTATCCAGGCAGATGGCCATGGTATTGATGGTAAAGTCGCGCCGGTAGAGGTCCTGCTTGATGGAGCTTCGTTCGACTTGGGGCAGGACCGTGGGGCTCTCGTAGAACTCTGTGCGGGCGGTGACAAAGTCGAGCGACGGGGGCAGGCCCGCCGACGGTATGACAGAACCACCCGGCTGCTCTCCCTCAAAGATGACCTTGGCCGTGCCGAAGCGAGAGTGGCTGCGGACCCGGCCGCCGATCTGCGTGGCCAGCTTGCGCGCCAGACGGATCGCGTCCCCCTCAACCACCAGGTCCAGGTCCAGGTCCAGGTTGGACACCCCCAAGAGCAGGTCGCGAACCAGGCCGCCCACGATGTAAAGAGAGTACCCCAGATCGTCGGCCACGTCGCGCGCCTGCAGCAGCAACTCCATGAGGGGCTGGGGCAGGGCATCTTCGAGCAGCCGCCGGATCTCTTTGGCCCGTGACTCGCTGGGCACCAGGGCCCAGAGCTTGATCAAATCGGTGCGGGTGACGATTCCCACAAAGCGCCCATCCTCGACCACCGGCACCTGACCGAGATCGTGCTCGATCATCTCCCGCTGCACCTGATCCACCGGGTCGTCGGGCAGCACGTGGAAAGGGCCGGTGTGCAGGAAGCGTCGCACGGGCATGTCGTCCAGACCGTGATGGAGCGCGCGGTCGATGTCGCGGCGGGTGAGGATGCCCACCAGGCGTTCCCCTTCCACCACCGGGAACCCCTCGTGGCCGTAGCGTCGCATGAGGCGGGCCGCATCACCCACCGACATGTCCAGGCTCAGGGTGTGCACACTGGTGGACATGATCTCTCGAACCAGGGCCGGAGGCTCCACCTGCTGCTCCAGGGCGGCCAACAGCCTGGCGCGCACCTCTGCGATGGCAGCATCTCTGACCAGAGCCGCCGAGGCTTTGCTGTGGCCCCCGCCGCCAAAGCTCCTGAGCAAGGCGGCGACATCGATGGCGTTGGTGGTGCTCCGGGCTATGATCTGCACCCTCCGTTCATGCTCGGCCAGCATGAAGCAGGCCTCCGGCTCGTACATGTCTACGAGTTGATGGGCGAGGGTGGATAGTTCGTCCACGTACTCGTCCAGGAGTATCTCGGCGATGCAGACGCTGCGCCCATGAATGGCGTAGATGGTGCTGCCGGCGGCCAGCCTCGACAGCGCGTCGCGCTGACCGTTGGATAGGGGATGGTGCAGAAACTCGGTGGCCAGGGAAAGATCGGCGCCCTGTTCGAGGGCCCAGGCCGCGGCCTGCACGTCGCGCGCGGAGGTGGTCGGGTAGGAGAGGGAGCCGGTGTCCTCATAGACGCCCATGAGCAGGAGGGTGGCCCCCAGCCTGTCCACCAGGACGCCCTGCCGCTGGATCTCCTCGATGAGCAGCGTGGCCGTGGCCCCAATAAGATCACCCTCGAAGGTGACTGTCGGAGATGCGGTCTTTCCGCGGTCAGGAAGCGGCTCCTCCTGGGCATGGTGATCGATGATGTGGGTGCGGGTGTGAGAGTCCATGCCGGGCAGGGAAGCGACGGCCTGTGCGTCCACCAGGATCAGGTGGCTGATGCGCTGCCTGGGCAGGTCGCCACGGGAGACAAAGGGCAGCTCGTCCTTGTAGAGCGCCAAAAAGTCGCGCAGGTTGCGGTTGAGGTTCTGCGGCAGCACCGGCTGATAGTCCGGATGTAGAAGGCTGGCGGCATACATCGACGCCAGCGCGTCCATGTCGGTCCGCTCGTGAGAGGTGATGATCTTCATGGTGGATAGATTATAGGCGCAGAGGGGGTGGGGTCAAATGGGGGGGGCACATGTGAAGGATGTATTGGTTCAACGTGAAAAGGAATTTCGCCTCATGCCA
>DATKWG010000054.1:0-2650 GCA_035529675.1 Anaerolineae bacterium | reverse complement strand
GGCCATCCACGACCGGCTCGTCGAAAAGGGAGACCTGTTCGTGGCGCGCCCCGGGCTCACCTTTCTGGTGGAGACTCTGTCCATAGGGCTTTCGGTCACCGTGACTGACGTGGCCTATGGGGGGGATATTCAGAGGCCACACAGCTACTTCTCCCGGCTGACCGTGGAGATGGTGGCCAAAAGCATCGACAGCCCCGTGGTGTGATAACCAGTCCGGAATGGCGGCCTGCGGAGGTCGGGATTATCTGGGTTCGCCAGGGCGTCACATGCGCTATGCACGAGGAAGGCCAGGAGGGTTAGTCAGGGAGACAGATTATGGTTTCAGGTAGGAGTATGCAGCTTACGAAGCAAGTTGGCGAATACCTCGTTGCAGCGGAGCTGTGTAGAAGAGGGTTGATCGCAACAACATTCACGGGCAACGTGCCAACGTTCGACATACTTGCAATCAATCGAGACTACGAGACCATTCCGATCCAAGTTAAGACCATCCGCGGCCGCACTTGGCAGTTCAACGCCAGGGAGTTCCTCAGCATTGACATCACCAATGGAGTGCAGACGGTCGCGGGCAAAACCGACCTTCCTTATCCAGATTTGATATGTGTGTTTGTCAAACTTGTCGAGGACGGCCGTGATCGGTTCTACGTCTTTCAGTTGAAGGCGCTTCAAGAGCTGATCTTCCAAGACTACGGGGAGTTCCTGCGGAAGAAAGGCGGAATCAGGCCCAGGAATCGAGACTCCACACACACGGCAGTACGGCCAGCAAGCCTGGCCGAGTTCGAGGACAACTGGGAATTGATTCTCGGCGAGCGAGCATAAGCGCGCGTCAGAGCCACGATATGGTTTGAGGTGATGTCGCCGGGCGGATTGTGCGTGCGTCTTCCCTCTCCGTGCCTGCCTGCGCACTCCGTCAGACAAGCTAGGGGAGCACACATGACCGAAGAGAACCTGGTGCGCTTCGCGACCCTCGCCGACCTGGACTTTGTGGGCCAGGATCACTACATCCCGACCGAGGTGGTGAGGCGCAAGATCGAGCAGCAAGAGGTTGTTGTCGCCGAGAGGCAGGGCAGTCCTGTTGGCTATGCCCGGCTCGAGTGCCTCTTGTCCACAGTCCCCTACATCGAGCTGATCTGGGTGCTGCCGGAGCGCCGACGCCAGGGTGCGGGCAAGGCCATGCTGCGCTTCATGGAAGACTACCTTCGCGAAAACGGACACGAGCAGTTGTTCAGCTCATCGCAGGTTGATGAGGCAGAACCTCAAGCATGGCACCGTCACGTCGGGTTTGAGGAATGTGGCCTCATTGGTGGCATCAACGATGGCGGGGTTGGGGAGGTCTTTTTTCGGAAGCGGCTTTGATAGGGAGGCCATGGCAGCCAGGGCGCGCCAATGGCCGATGGGCTTGCAGTCAGCTCTCGTCCGGCTCCATCTTCTGACTGCTCGTCAGGCTCAAGAGCCACACTTCGTGGCACGCATGGCAGCCAGGGCGTCACCGATCAGAGTGGCCCGACAGCCACGACGGGCCTGAGGGCGGGAATGGGGATCACGGATCCGACAAGGTTCCCATCCCCACTGCTGCGTTGTGTGTGAGGCAGAAGAGATGAGCAAATGGCTAAAGACCGCGTTTCTGACGATCTTGCTGATGGAGGCAGGCCACTTTTTTGGGACGGTCTGCGAACAGATCGGCCAAGACTCCCAGTTGATTCTCTTCCCCTCGCGCGAACTCCTGGGGCTGCTGTCGTGGTTCCTGCTGGCTCTGTGTGCCCTCGTAGTGGCTGCCGGCCTGGTGGCCGCGCTCGTGCGTCCGTTGTGGGCGGCAATCATCGCCTTTGTGCTTTCCGGGGTGACCATGCTTGTGGGCTGGCAGGTAGCCATAGAAAGCGGCATTCTGGTCGCAGTGTATTGCTTGGCTGGGTGCATTTACCTTGTGGGTGTGGCCAGGGAGCTCAGCGAGCGGATCAGCTTCTCTGTCCGCCCAATCAGCCAGGGCCAGGGTGTGCTGCTGATGGCCCTTGTCCTTGTCGCCTGCGGGAGTCTATACCTGGGCTACGCAGCGCACATCACGCGGGAAGGGTTCTCCATACCGGAGCCCTATATCGAGATGTTCATGGAGCAGATGGAAAAGCAGATCGCAGCTCGGATGCCGGCCGAGGGCCGTGAGGAGGCGGTGGCCAAGCTCAGAGAGGAACTCCGACGGGCCATCGACGGGCTCTTTGAGCGCACGGTCAAGCCCTATGAGCGGTTCATCCCCTTGGCCATGGCTGCAGGCACATTCACGTCTTTGGTGACCATCACTCGACTGCTAACCTGGGTGCCGACCCTGGCCATGAGCATCCTCTTCTTCTTGTTCACCGAGCTGGGAGTGACCGACCTGGTCGTTGAGATGCTGGAAGTAGAGAGGCTGGTGATCACGTAGGTACTTCCCGACGCAGTGGGGGTGCAAAGGCGCCTCGACCGGTGGGCTGGGAGCATTTTCAGAGGAGGGTTGGAGATGAGAAGACTGCACAGGCACGGTTTCTGGTGGGGCTTCCGGCCTTTCGGCTTCCGGTTCTGGGGTCCGTGGGGAGGCATGGCCGGTGGCCTCGGCTTTCCCAGGCGCGAGGATTACTTGCGGGTGCTGGAGGAGTGCGAGGAGGAGCCGGAACAGATGCAGCGA
>DATKWG010000053.1:0-15705 GCA_035529675.1 Anaerolineae bacterium | reverse complement strand
AAGATCGCGGCAATCTGCTCGTAGCCCTCTCCCTTGGCCACGGAGGCAAAGAAGGTGTAGCGGTTCCTCGCCTGAGATTCTCCAGCAAACGCGGCCAAGACGTTCTTCTCGGTCTGCGTACCTACGATGCTCGGCATCTTTTTCTCTCCTTGTGGTCTCCTGGAGACAACGACCTATCCAGATTCGGTACCAGTCATGGGCAGTATATCAAATGCGACGCTTCCGGGCAAGTCAACATCGCGCCTGAGAGGATCCCTTAAGCCCGTCATGGACCTGCATTTGGGCAGTGCATGGCAGAACACGAAAAGAGCTTCCGATGGTAGGCCCAGCTCCAGTGAACTACCACGCAAAGACCCGGGCCCAACAGAGTGTGGGAAAACGACCACTGTCATTCTCAGCCAGAGCCCAGCGAAGGCGAAGAATCCCTGTTTTGTGCGGTTGAGATCCTTCACTTCGCTTGCGCTCAGGGTGACAACCATGTGAGCAGGTGCAGACTCATTCAACACCCTGAGAGAGCGTCGATTTGACATGTGCTTGCCCCACAAGGTACAATCCTCTCTGGTTTGGGCCACGCCGCGATGGTGAATCTCTCCGGGGCGGAACCCCTGAAATGGCCATCTACAAGGACTATGCCCAGGTCTACGACCGCTCTGGACAGCTTGCCTTCAGCCTGCAAATGATTCCTTACCTGAGTCGCGTTCTTGAGCGTCATCCCGCTGAGGGCAAGGTCATGCTGGAGCTTGCCTGTGGCACTGGCACTGTGGCCATTGCCCAAGCCGAAGCTGGCTGGCGGGTGTACGCCGTCGATGGCTCGGCAGAGATGCTGGCCGAAGCCCGCGGGAAAGCCGGAGACTCTGGCACGGCCCCCCTCTGGAGCCAGCAAGACATGCGCCACTTTACCTTGCCCGAGCGCGTCCACCTGGTCACCTGCCTATACGACAGCATGAACTACATGCTGACCAGTGATGACCTGTCGATGGTGTTTCGCCGGGTCCACGACGTGTTGAGGGCCGGCGGTTTGCTCCTCTTTGACATGAACACCGCGTGGGCTTTCGCTACCCTGTGGGATGAGGAAACATATTTCATCGATTCGGACGACCTCACCGTGATTATGAAGAGCGACTATGACTCCCGGCGTCAACGGGCCACCGTAACCATGACCTGCTTCCAGCGCGCGGGTGATCTCTATCGCAAGATCGTTGAGCGGCACACCGAGCAGGCCTATCCCCCGGAGCAGATTGCCACGCTGCTTGCCGACGCGGGGTTCTGCCTGGAGGGAAAGTATGATTGCTTCTCACTAGACCCGCCCACACCTTCGAGCAACCGGATCATGTGGGCTGCTCGGCGGCCGGCTGGGTAGTGCGCGGAGAATGGGTCGGCAGACTTACACTTGGGAGGGAACATGGCGAGACGAGAGGAACTGAGCTTTTGGGATTGTGCCAGCGAGATCCTTGCAAGGATGCGGAACGGGGGCGTCCTCTGCTCAGTAGTGGACAAGGCCGGCAACCAGAATCTACTCACCCTCGGCTGGGGGCAGATCGGTCCCGCCTATCACGGCCATCCGATCTTTGTCATCGCGGTGACTCCCTTGCGCTACTCCTGGCGCTTCCTTGAGGAGGTCCCAGAGTTCGTTATCTCGGTGCCCGATGATAGCCTGGCGGAGGCGGTCGATTTCTGCGGGACCAAGTCTGGACGCGACTATGACGACAAGTTCGCTGCGGCTGGATTGACCGCCATCCCCAGCGTGCACGTCGCGGCACCATCCATTGCTGAAGCCCCCATCAACGTGGAGTGTCGCATCTATGCGCGGATCGCTCCCCCACACATGCTCCTCACTCCGGAACACCGGCGGCGTCCTCTCGAGCAACAGCACACCATCTACTTCGCCGAGGTGTTGGGGACATATCGGTGGGAAGCTGATTGACGTCGGGCTTGCTGGAGAAGCGACAAGGCGTCATCCCATAGTCTGGGATGACGCCCGGCTGCCCTGGTGGCCCAAGGCTCGTGGCTACGCTCTCGGCAGGTGCAGTGCCCGGCCACGCGCGGCGAGCGCCGCCTCGTGAATGCACTCTCCGAGCGTGGGATGCGGGTGGATGGTGTGCTCGATCTCATCCAGGGTGGCCTCCAGGGTGATGGCCAGGGTCCCCTCCAGCACCAGGTCGCTGGCGTGCGGGCCCACCACGTGCAGCCCGAGGATGGCACCGTGTTCGCTCTCCGACACGATCTTGACAAAGCCGTCGGTGTCTCCCATGGCGATAGCCTTGCCGTTGTTGGGCAGGGCAAAGATGCCCACCCGCACGTCGTAGCCACGCTCGCGGGCCTCTTCCTCCGAGAGGCCCACGCTGGCCGCCTCGGGCAGGGAAAAGATGCAGCTCGGCACGGCCGCATAGTCCATGGCCGCCGGGTGTCCCAGGGCGTCTTCCACCGCCACGATCCCCTGGTGCGAGGCCACATGGGCCAACATAGGACCTTCGGCAGCGACGTCGCCGACGGCGTAGACGTGGGGCACCGCAGTGCGCATGTGGCTATCGACCTGGATGCCCGCGCGCACCGGCCTGATGCCCAGGACCTCGAGCCCCAGGCCCTCCACGCTGGGGGCCCGTCCGATGGCCGCGAGTACGAGTTCGGCCTCTACCTGTAGCTCGCCTTCAGGCGTGGTCATCGAGACGACACAGCCTGCGCCGGTGAGAGCGACGCCGGTCACGCGCGTGTTGGTCAGAACGTCCACGCCGCGGTTGGACAGGGTCCAGGCCAACCCATCGCCGATGGCGCGATCCATCAACGGAGCGAGGCGCGGCAGCATCTCCACCAGACTCACCCTAACGCCCAGGGTGTTGAACAGGCTGGCAAACTCTAGCCCAATGGCCCCTCCACCGATAACGCAGATGCTCTCGGGCAGCGACTCCAGCGCGAGAGCCCCACTGTGGTCGATGACTCGTGGTCCGTCGAATCCAGGGATGGGCACACGCATGGTGTGGGAGCCGGTGGCGATGATCACACTGTCAGCGACAACCGTCTCCTGCCCATCGCTCAGCCGCACAGAGAGGGTGTTCGGCCTGAGCAAGGCGGCCTCGCCTTCGAGGACCTGTACGCCGGCTCGGTCGAGAAGCATGGTCACGCCGCTCACCAATTGCTGAACGACCTGCTCCTTGCGCGATTGCGCTCTCCCCCAGTCTAGCTTCGGCTCATCGACCATCACGCCGTAGCTGTGGGCTTGCCTGGCGAGGGCGAACACCTCGGCGCTGCGCAGCAGGGCCTTTGTGGGGACACAACCTTCGTTGAGGCACACTCCCCCGAGCCACTTCTTTTCCACGCACACTACCTTCGCTCCGAGTTGGGCGGCGCGAAGGGCGGCCACATACCCGCCGGGTCCTGTGCCGATAATGGCGATGTCGGCATGTACTGTCACGTTTCCTCCCTTGAGTCAAGGGTCGAGCCGATCGGCCTGGGGCACGCACCATCTGTCGAGGAGCCCACCGCAAGATGCAAGCCCACCAAGGAGCCGGCGGCATGACAGGCACCAGCAAGCAGGGCGCTCAGCCTTTCGCCAAGCGCCCTGCCGGGGGTCGGGAGTCTGAACTTCGTCACGGAGCCATCATCCTCCCTCCTCCTTCCTGCATCGCCGATTCGCTTCCTACTCAGCGACCCAAGCCTCGCACCACCATTCTAGCACATTAGTCGGTAGAGGTCAATGGTGAGTTTAGGCGATTTGCTGATCCGTTCATCTGTCGCATCCATGATAGGGCCCACGCCAGCTCCAAACGCACGGGGTATCTTGCCCCACAGCAGAATCGTGGATGCCGCGAACAAGCACCGTGCCTGGGGGGCCGCCGAGGCGGCACGTAGCTTCCACATGGCCCTCGCGAGGGCACCCACGTGCCCAGACGGTCAACCACAGCCAGGTGACCGCAAAGGGACCTTGTCTTGCCTGTCCGTCTAGCCCCAATGCTTCTTCAGGTATCGCATTGCGATCTCGGCGCTGTCGCGAGCCGTCCGCTTGGTCTCGTCCAGTTCGGCCATCAGCCAGCCTGTGAAGTCGATCCCCTTGATGATCTCAAAGATGGCGGGAAAATCCACCAGGCCCTCTCCCAGCTCCGCGTAGCCGGCCGGGCTTCACAAGGGCACGCCAGCACCTTGCATCTCCCCCCACTCAGGCGAAAGATCCTTGAGATGAACGTGACGGATTCGATCGGCGTAGTCGCGAAACAGGGCCACGGGGTCGGCCCCGCCCTTGGCGATCTGGCCGCTGTCGGGCGCGAACCCGACCACGGAGGGGTCCAGTAGATTCAAGAGCAACTCGATCTCCTCCTGAGTCTCGGCGACGGTGCCCCAGTGGGGATGCATAGCCGCCACTATGCCAACCGCCTGAGCCTGCCGGCCGGCCTCGTTCATGGCGTCGGCCATCACCTGGAACTCCTCACGAGTTTAGGGGGGCGATTCCCGCCGGCTTTGGGGACAGCCATGAGGATTTCCCCACCCATCGCCTTGAGGGCCTCGGCCCAGCGGCGGCCGTTCTCCACTAGTTCCGCAGTCTGTTCCGGCTCGGTCCAAGGACCCGACTCGAACTCGATGTTCCGCGACTCGCCCAGCTCTTTCAGATGCTTCAGGTAGTCAGCACCCGCCGAGGCCAGCGCGCGCCCGGGCAGGGGCAGGCAGGTGAGCCCCAACTCACTGGCTCTGTCGATGAGCCACTCCACCCTCTGAGACTCTTCGACCTCGGGAGGTATGGGCTATGCCACCATCCCTGTGCGCATTGTCTTTGTGACTTCCATGAAATGCCCCCCTTCTTTGACGTTGTGGCTTGTAGATGAACTCTGATCGTTTTCGCCACCTGTGCAAAGCTCGAGCCATTGGAGAACGGCTGAAGCAGGGCGAGGGTCTTTGGACCCCCGCCCCCGATCATTCAACCCTGGCAAGTTTCGGTCACTTTGATGCCTGAATGAACTCGAGGGCCACGCCATCTGGATCCCAGAAGTATATGGCTCCTCCCCCATTCTCAAAGTGCTGTGGAGCGTCAGAGAATCTCACACCTCGGGCGGTCAGCTTTTCATAAGCATCGTCGATGTCGTCCACCAGGAAAGCCAGGTGATAGTGCCCCACGTCGATCTGTCGCAGGCTGGCCTTCTGTTTGCCCCCGGCGGGTTCCAGGTACTGGAAAAGCTCCAAGACGAGGTCCCCCGCCGCCAAGTATGCACTCTTGATGTGCGTTCCCTGCAGGCCCACGATCTTGCTTATCCTCTCCCCGGTCAATTCACCTTCACTTCTGAGCGTCATTCCCAGCATGTCGCGGTAGAACTCGATGGATCTCTCCAGGTCTGACACGGTTATCCCGATGTGGTGCTGACCCTCGATCTTCATTCTTCGCTCCTTAGGGTAGGTATTCCTGTGTCACCAGTTTGTAGTGACTTCACGCGACCCAACCGTCCTTCATCGCGCTGCAGCGCTTTCCAACCACTCCTCTGTCACCTCCAGGCCGAAGCCAGGGGCGTCGCTGGGCACCAAATACCCGTCCACGATCACCGCCGTCCCGGGCAGGGCCACCATCTCTTCCAGGGGCACACCCGGCGGAGAAACACCCTCCGAACGCTCCCCCCATGGGATGGCAGGCATGGCATAGGCCAAGTGCTGACCGTAGGGGTAGTTCATGCCTGCATGGGTAATGACGGAAAGGTTAAAGCTCTCGGCGATGTGGCATATCCGAGTACAGCAGGTTATCCCTCCGGCCCAAAGCACGTCTGGCTGTAGTATGTCAACCAGGCCCTGGCTAGCAGCCTTGGCGAAGGGATAGGATGTATACCAGTGCTCCCCCGTTGCCAGGGTCTGCCAGGGCAACCTCTGACGCAGTTTCACATACCCTTCCAGGTCTTCAGGTATCAGGCAATCTTCCACCCACTTGATCTTGTGCGGGCGCAACTCCTCCACCAACCTGACGGCGTATTCCAGGTCCAGAGCCATCCAGCAGTCCACCATCAGTTCCACGCTGTCGCCAACGATGTCCCGCGCCCGGGCCACCATTGCGACATTCTTCCTGAGTCCATCCAGCCCCTCTGCGGGGCCGTGAGTCAGGAACACCTTGGTGGCCTTGAACCCCAGCTCCATGCACCATTCGACACTGGCCTCGAAGCCGTAGGAGAGGTTGGTGTTGCTGGCGTAGCAGAAGATCTTATCCTTCTGGGGGCCACCCAGAAGCTCGTATACAGGCCGCTTCAATAGCTTGCCCTTCAGGTCCCACAACGCCGTATCCACCGCGCTAATGGCGTAGCTGGCCAGACCTGCGCTGCTGTATGGAGAGGCCATACGATTCATCAGGTCCCATAGTTTCGTGGTGGCCATGCAGTTCTGGCCCACCAGGATGGGTGCGAAATGATCGTTTATGATCCGTGCGACGGGGCCTCCGTAGACCGTAAGGCCCATTCCCCACGTCCCATCATCCGCGGTGGCCACACAGGCTACTCTTTTCCACTTGTTGGCGGGCGGGCGCCAAGCTCGTCGCCTGATGAACTCAGGATAGCGCGACATAGGAGAGATGAACTCGGCCCCCTCTGCCAGGCGGTGTGTCCGAGGCTTCGTCGTGGGCCTGGGCGCGATGTCTATCAGCACTGCTCGGATCTCCTTAATCCTCATGTAGCTGTCGCCTCCCTTTCTGAGAGAGAACCATCGCAAAGTTCCTGTGACCGCGACTTGACCTCACAGCTCGTTCCAGGCTGGCCCCGCGAGATGCGTCTCCACTCCTCCGGTCACCCCCGCCCCCAGCCTGCCCGCCAGTCCCTTCCAGTGCCGAGGAGCGTTTCTGCAACGTTCCCCACGTCGCCGACACCAGCCCTACCATAGCCAGTATTCCAGGTACCGCAAATCGCAGCGATTCCGCGCTGCCCATGGGCATCTCCCCTCCGCACCGCGCCGGGCCCGGTCAGCGCCGTGCTGTCGTGCTTCCGGACCAATCTCATCACACCAGGCCAGATGGGCTATCAGGGACGCTGCCTGGATCTTGCAGATGACCGGCGCGCACCTCGTCGCCCCTCAGCGGTGCTGGCGACAGTAGGTTACATACGCCATGCCAAACTCATCGCGACCGAGCAACAGGTCCGAGATGAGGACGACCTTGCGCGAGCATCTGGGGTCTGCGATGGGAGCGTTCACCCCCGCTAACAAGGCCATGGCCAGGAAGAACTCGTTGACCGACTCGCGGTCCGGCAGCCCAAAGGAGATGTTGCTGGCCCCCAGAGTCATGTTCACTCCCAGTTGCTCACGCACCCCCCGGATTGCCTCCAGGGTCACCATAGCCGTCCTGCAATCGGCGCATACGGCCAGCGCCAGGCAATCGATGATGACATCGTGGCGCGGAATGCCCAAGGCCTCGGCACGCTCCACGATCTTGGCGGCGATGGCCACCCGCGTGGGAGCGTCGCTGGGGATCCCCGAATCGTCCATGGTCAAGGCGATCACCGCAGCCCCATACTCTTTGACCAGCGGCAGGACCTGTTCCAGCTTCTTTTCCTCTCCATTGACCGAGTTGATGAGCGCTTTGCCTTCGTAGACATCAAGGGCAGCGCGCAACGCCTCCACGTTTGGCGAATCCAGGCAAAGAGGCACGTCGGTGACCTCACAGACGGCCTTCACCGCAAGGGGCAACAGTTCCACCTCATCGACCCCCGCCGCCCCGACGTTTATGTCAAGCACGGCAGCTCCCTGCTCAACTTGAGACCGCGCCAGACCGCGCACCCGGCCCATGTCCTTCTCGAGCAATGAGGCGGCCAGCCGCCTCTTCCCGGTGGGGTTTATGCGCTCACCGATGATGACCGCGGGATGTTCCGGACCGACAATGACTTGCCTGGTCTTGCTCCAGATCCTGGTTTCCATTGGTGTCCATCCTCCTGCGACGCATGTGGGCGCGAGGGGCATTCGGACGCCGACACCCAGGGGTCGCCCCCCAATGGATGAGCACTCGCGGCCGAACGCTCTCCTCCAAGGCGCAAGTTCTTTGGGTCAGCAGTACATGCCCTATTCATCCCCAGTGCCTGGCTAGCGACCTATCACCCCGTTCCTGATGAGAAAGCTCCTGGCAACATCCCCAGGTCTGTCTGCTTGCGTAGCGACCCGGCCATTGAACTCGACCATGGCCTCCTGGGTCAGCAGCTTCGTGATCTGGCCCAAGGTCGTCGCCAATCCCGGCTGCTCTTGCAGGAGAGGTGTCCGCACTGCAGCCGACAGATTCGACCCCTGGAAGAAGCCTCGATCATCGTCCAAGGAACGGAGGCTGGCTGACGCCATCTCGCCGTCAGTGGAAAAGCCCACGGTGCAATCGCATTCTTCCTGCGCGAGAGCCTGGTAACCTTCGGACATCGACATCAGATGGACCTGCCCCTCATCAAAGCGCAGACCGTAGAAGCGTTCCATGCCCCGAATCCCGCCCGCCGCACCGTAGAGTTGCTCGGGGACGCAAAGACTGAGGTGCGGGTCCACCCTGTCGATGTGGCCCACCAGGTCTGTTATGCTGGCGATGCCCTTGCTCTGAGCGTCTGCTTCGCGCATCAGCAGGACAATCCTACGCTGGCAAGGAGCTACGGGAAGCCAGACGATTCCATTCTGGGCGTCTTCCTGGCGAACTCTCTCGTAGAGATCTCCGGGCTCAGCAATGGGCTGGTCGTGGCTCAGGTGCGACGCCCAGGTGTCGCCGGTGTACTCCCACCAGACATCGATGTTGCCGGCCTCAAGAGCAGCCCGCACCATCCACGGCCTGCCCAGTCCCGTCTTGTCTATCACCGAGTAGCCGGCCGCTTCCAAGGCCAACACAGTCATCCCGCCAAGCACCAGTTGCTCTGGCGAATCGGCGCTGCCCACTACTATTGGCGCCGGTCTTTGCCCTCTGAAGCGACAACCCACCAGAAGCAAGAGTGTGAGCACGCATA
Organism: Anaerolineae bacterium; assembly: GCA_035529675.1. Taxonomy (GTDB): domain Bacteria; phylum Chloroflexota; class Anaerolineae; order UBA1429; family UBA1429; genus DATKWG01. The sequence continues at coordinate 6,796 of DATKWG010000053.1, read as the reverse complement.
CGAGGGCATAGCTTCTCTTCATGGCACCCTGGAGCCCCTCGCCACGTGCCGGGGCCCCCGGCCCTCAATAACATAGTACCGATCCTCGAGCCAGCACTGATCGAGCGCGATCTGGCCGCTGCTCATGTCTCGAAGCGCGTCGGCAACCTGGCGCGCGCTCTCATAGGGCACGGCCAACAATATGGTCACCTCCTTGGCAAAGGTCGTATCCTCGACGATGACACCGCACCTGGCCAGCACCCCGTGGTGAAGGGGTGCCAGCACGTGCTCCAAGCTGGCGTACAGAGGATAGCCAACCGTGATGCGTCCCGTCCTGTGCAGCACGCATTCTGCCGTCGCCAGCCTCCCCAGCGCCTCGCGTACGACCCGGCCGTATGCTCGCACGAGACCGCCGGTGCCCAGTTTGATGCCGCCAAAGCGGCGGGCAACCACTGCTACGACCTCTCGCAGGCCGCTCGCCTCGAGCACGGCAAGAATGGGTCTCCCCGCCGTTCCGCCGGGCTCGCCGTCGTCCGACGAGCCCATGAGGCCATGTGGGCCACCGGTGAGCCTAAAAGCCCACGCGTGGTGGTGGGCATCTCGGCGGGCAGCCCGCGCTCGGGAGATGTATTCCCGAGCCGCTGCCACGCTGGACGCATGGCCCACCGTGGCCAAGAATGTGGAGCGTTTGACGAGCAGCTCGCCCTGTGCCTCGCCTGCCGGGATCCGATAACGCATCACAGAGTCTGGCTGAACGACTCCTCTCTTTGGCACGGCCTGGCTCATCAGGCGTTACTCCCCCGTGGTGGATCTCGCTCTGGAACTCGCGTATTCTAGGGTCAGGCGCCATGCGTGTCAATCGGATATGGACGTGCTGGGCGATGCTGGCAGGCCTCGAGACCGGCCAGCGCAAGCACTGGTAAGATTTGTCTCGCCGGCGATATCGTGCTAGAATCAAGGGGAAGTGGGTGCGTGGCTCAGTTGGTCAGAGCGCACGGTTCACATCCGTGAGGTCACTGGTTCGAGTCCAGTCGCGCCCACTGAGGCCCTTTCCGGTCCTGGAAAGGGCTTTTTTCTGGCCGCGTGCGGCCGTCGAGCACGCCTGCGAGCGCCCTTCCCTGACGTGGCCAAGACCCACATCGGCAAGAATAGCTTTACAGAGTTGAGCTCTAGTGCTACTATACGTCCGAGCGAATGGTTGGCCGGGCCGCGCCGCCACAGGCCCAGCAAGGTGTGAGTCTTGGGATGCGGGGAATGCCCGGCTCTTGGTGGCCATGCCAAAGTAGAAAGGGGCAGGCACGTGCCTGACTCCTGCAAAGCTCAGCCCACTACCTTAGGAGAGTGATACCTATGAGAGGACCGCCAAGTACCCTTCTGGCTGTACTTGATCAGATCCCCCCCCTGCCCCAGGTAACCGTGCGGGCCATGGCACTGATCCGCGACCCACACTCTTCGCGGTCTGATTTGAGCCGTGTCCTCTCCATGGATCAGGGGATGACCGGGGTGTTCTTGCGCATGGTCAATTCCGCCTACTATGGCCTCTACCGGCGTGTCACGTCGCTGGACGATGCCATTGGCTACCTGGGATACGAGACCGTAAAAAGTGTCATCTTTGCTCTGTCGGCGCGCAACATCCTGGCCCAGCCCCTTCCCTCCTACCTACTCGAGCGATATGCCCTGTGGAAGCACTCCCTGGCCACTGCCGTCGGCAGTGACTGGATTGCGAGCAAGCATCGCATTTCCCCTCGCAACGAGGTATACGTGGCTGGCCTGTTGCACGACGTGGGCAAGACAGCGCTCGACGTCATGCTGGGACACCAGGCCTACTGGCAAAAGGATCTGGAGGACGAGTCAAGCCAAGAGGCCTGGACTGAGGCTGAGCGAGACATAACTGGCTATGATCACGCCGAGGCGGGCGCCTTTGTAGCGAGGAGATGGAACCTTCCCGATCGGATCGTCGAGGCCGTCGCCTGTCATCACAGTCCAGAACGGGCCGAGATCGACCCTCGCTTCACCTCAGTCGTTCATATCGCTAACACCAGCGCGCTCATGGCTGGCATCGTGCTCGGAGTGGACAGCGTGCAATACGATTTCAGCGACTTTGCCATCGGTCTACTCGGCTGGTCTGAGCGAGACCTCGAAGGGTTGATAGGAGTCATGCAGGGGGCAGTGGAAGAGGCCGAGGAGACCTTGGACATGGAGGCCTGAGCTCCCTTCCTCTGCGTTCACCCTTCGCACTTTGATCGCCCGGTTCCGATGCCGTTGGAAGAAGATGTCCTCGCCGTCAACAGCCACAACTGGCCGCCCTGGTGTGCGAGGGTTTTTCCTCCTCGCGGTGCTATCGGGGTCTGCAAGCGACCAGGGTGCCGCCGAAGCCGGTTCGTGAGCCGGTCACGACGACGTTGAAGCGCCTTGGCTACGTCTGTCCTCAGCGGTGATGGCCATGAACCATGAGCTATCGCGGGCCAGTCTGGAGGCACGTCTCACAACACGAGTGATTGGCAGGCACCTGGAGCTACACGACGAGATCGACTCGACCAACACGCGGGCCGTGACCCTGGCCCGCGAGGGAACCCCTGACGGCACCTTGGTGCTGGCCGAGCGCCAGACCCGCGGACGGGGAAGACTGGGCCGACGTTGGTTTGCTCCCAGGGGCACCTCCTTGCTCATGTCCCTGGTATTGCGCCCCAAGCTCCTTCCGAGACAGGCCCTGCGGGCGATGATGATCTGCTCTCTGGCCGCCATTGAGGCCATCAGAAGCACCAGCGGGCTTTCCCTTCAAGTGAAGTGGCCCAACGACATAGTGGCGCACGGCGCAAAGCTGGGCGGCTTGCTCACCGAACTGGGGCTACGCGGCCAGCAGTTGGACTATGTCGTGGTAGGCATGGGGCTCAACGTCAACCTGGACATCTCCGCTCTGCCCACATGGCCGACCCCACCCACAAGTCTCTCAGCCATAGTGGGACACCCTGTCTCGCGACTGGAGCTGTTGGTGGCAATCCTGGAAGAGATCGAGCCGCGCTACGACAAGATATCGGCTGGCTGGTCGCCTCACGAGGAATGGCGCGAGCATCTGGCGACTCTGGGGCAGCCAGTGTGCGTGACTGGGTCGCAAGGATCCATCCAGGGGGTGGCCGAGGACGTTGACCAGGACGGTGCGCTGCTAGTGCGCACCAGTGATGGTGAGCTTTGCCGCGTGCTGGCCGATGATGTCACCCTTCGAGGCCAGGGGCCTGGGCCGTGAGCGCTTCCTACCGAAGGGCGAGCTGCAGAATCGAGCTTCGCTATTGACAAGAATCAATTCGTATGTTATAATACTTAAGGGATGGATTGATATTCTTTGGCGAAGGCCCCGGCCCGCGAGGGAGGCGAGCTACGAATGGCTCATCCTGTGATCGGACGTTGCCCCGTCTGTAGCGAACCCCTGGAAGCGACCCGTCTCTACTGTCCCCGTTGCGATACCACCGTTGAGGGGCACTTTTCCATGGGTCGATTTCACCGCCTGACGCCCGAGCAGTTGCTCTTTGCGGAGACGTTCATCCGCTGCGCAGGCAAGATCAACAGAGTTGAGGAGGAATTGGGTATTTCGTACCCCACAGTGCGCGGCCGTCTCCACGATCTGATCCGTGCCCTGGGCTACGAGGTGGGTGAAGACACCACTCCATCTAGCAGACAGCGCAGGGAAATCCTGGCAAGGCTCGCAGAGGGTGAGATCGATTCCGACGAAGCGTTCAGACTGCTGAAGGCTGGGTCAGCATGATTGCCGACGCTGCGGAAAAGCGCCTTGGGACCAGTCACATACGGCCCTTCGTCCTGCGTCGCGATCTTGAAGGGCTGGCGACGCTTATCGAGAGGGCTTTCGGCGGAGAGCTGGCCGCCACCGGGAACCAGATCGTCCACGAAATGAGGAGAATGGCGCCGCTGGGCGCGATGCTCTGGGCCGCGAGCCTCTTCATCCAGCCCTTCCGCGGATTCGTGTGGATGGAGGGCCACAGGCTTGTGGGAAATGTTACCCTCGCAGAGGAAGAGGACCATCCGGGCATCTGGACCGTAAGCAGTGTGGCCGTCTTGCCCGAGTTCCACGGACGGGGCATCGCGGGGCAGCTAGTGGACACGGCGATTGCCCATGTGAGGAGCCACCACGGTAGACGTATCCTTCTGCAGGTGCGCGCCGATAACCAGCCCGCCCAAGCGTTGTATCGACACCGGGGCTTTGCCGTCTTTGACATCGTCCACGAGCTGGGTCTGGCCGAAGGTGGCTGGCCTGTCTCTGTCGGGCGCGCCCCGATCCCCCTGCGGCCTGTCCGTGCCCGAGACTGGCACGCCCTCTATCGTCTCGTCGAGGCCACCACGCCAGGTGGCCGCGTTCGATGCCCTATCCATCCCCGCTGCTTTCGTCGTGGCTTCTGGTGGCGGTTGAACCAGCACGTCCAGAGAACCCTGGGTGGGCCTCAGCGCCTGGAGCTTGTGGGTGAGTGCGAGGGCGAGATCGTGGCCTACGGTCACATGAGCGTCCAGCCATCTCAGGCCTGCTACGAGGTGACGCTGAACGTGGCACCTGGCCACCGAGGCAGGTGGGAACTGCCTTTGGTCGAGGGCCTCATTGGCATGGCCCACCCTGTGCCTCGGCGGCACTTGCGAGCACGCGTCTCTTCCTCTCATCCCGAGGCACTGCGAGCGCTGCAGGAGCTCGGCTTTACCATGCTGAGAACCCTCACTCAGATGGGGCTGGACGTGGCCTGAGGGGGAGTTTTCTGCGGGTGCTCGACGTGCGGGGCGAGGGCGGGCCGGTGGAGCCTTCCACCGTCGCCCCAGGTCTGGGACGATTCTCAGAGGAGGAGTGCAATGAGTGGCTCGCCACCCAGAATGCGAGGAGAGCAGTCATGACCACAGACCAGGAACGCATGCAGATCCTGAAGATGATCGAGAGCGGGCGCATCACGGCCGAGGAAGGCGCGAGACTTCTGGGGGCCATCGACGAGGCCACTGCCCAGGGGCAATCGGAGGCCGACGAAGCGGCGCCACGGTGGTTTCGGGTTCGAGTGACCGATATGCATACCGGCAGGAACAAGGTGAGCGTGAACATCCCTTTCGACCTGGTCAACGTTGGGATACGCATGGGAGCCAGGTTCGCCCCGGACCAAGGCGACATGGCCAAGAGAGTGTCCGAGGCCATCAACCAGGGGCTTCGGGGCAAGATCATTGAGGTGGAAGATGAGGACAAAGGTGAGCGCGTCAACATCTATGTGGAGTAGGGAGATGGTCAGCCAGAAGCGTGAGCAGACTTTCCAAGTCGGTGAAGAGTGTACCATAGTCGTTGAGACTTGCTCCGGCGATCTGGAGTTGAGTGGGTGGGACAGGCACCAGGTGGAGGTGCGCTCCCCGGATGGTGAGGCCAGCGTCGAGCAGGATGGCCCGAAGCTCAGGATCAGGACTGCTCCAGCCAACGATCTGACGCTCCGTGTCCCGCACTTCTCTGATGTCAAGGCTCGCCTGGTGAGCGGCGACGCTCGGCTTGCAGACATGTCCGGGACGGTAGACATCGAGACCAAGTCTGGTGACGTTGCAGCCACGAACCACCGCGGCGATCTCCTGATTCACACCGTCTCGGGGGATGTCTCGCTGCGCTCGTGTGCCGTGACCGGCCTCGATCTCCGCACGGTCAGCGGGGGGTGCCTGGTCGAATCAGAGATCGACCAGGAAGGTACGTATCGTGTCAGCAGCGTCAGCGGCGATTTGCGCTTGCTCATCCCCGAGGACCAGCAGTGCACCGTGCGCATGCATTCACTATCTGGACGACTGCGCTGCAGGCTGCCGCACAGCACGCCGCGTCACCGCCGCCGCGAGACCGAGGCGTTGATAAATGACGGCGGGGTAGAGTTCCTGGTCAGAACCATGAGTGGGAACATGGTGGTCGAGGCGGCCAAGCATCTTGCTCAGTCCGGGGCTGGGCCGGCCCATGCCACGGAGGGCGCTACGGTTCGGGAGCGTGAGCCAGAGACCGAGCCCTTTGGTCTTGACGAAGGCGAAGCCGAGGAAACTGCTCCCTCCTCATCCACGGCTGCCCAACGGATGGAGATCCTCCGAGCCATCGAGGAGGGCGAGATGAGTGTCGATGAGGGGCTGGACAGGCTGGAACAACTGGACTAGCACCTGCCCCGAGACGATTGTGCTGCACACTGTCGGGAAGGTAGTCAGGTCAAAGCGTCCGGCCGGGGATCACGCCCACCGAGCAGGCCTCATCGCCTTTCGCAAAGTCTCACTACTAGTTCTCTTGGATGCAACTCAGGAGCCGGCATGAGGAAGCTACTGCTGCGCTGGATCATCAACGCTGCCGCCGTCTATGCGGCGATATGGGCTGTTCCGGGCATCAGGGCCGAGGGCGGCTTGGTCACCTGCTTCGCGATGGCCCTCATCCTGGGTCTGGTCAACGCGATTATCGCTCCGGTGATCAAGCTCCTCACCTGTCCCCTAGTGCTCTTGACTCTGGGGCTGTTCACCCTGATCATCAACGGAGCCATGCTCCTGCTGGCCAGCAGCATCGGCTCGGGCCTGGGACTCGCATTCCAGGTTGACGGCTTTTCTGCCGCCTTTTTGGGCGCGCTGGTGGTCAGTGTGGTCAGCTTTGTGCTGAGCGTGGTGACCGGCATCAACCGTGAGGACCGCCGCAAAGACGGGAAGAAGTAGCGTCAGCCACGGAGCTGTTCGAGGCGCGAGCGCCAGATCAGAGACGCTTGGCCGAGCAGGGTCTGGCAGGCTACCCTCTATTGCGTCTTTCCCCTGCCCCACAGTCCAAGGTTCGCGGTGCGACGGAAAC